>JACQQO010000103.1 GCA_016206955.1 Candidatus Omnitrophota bacterium | reverse complement strand
GTTGTATATAGAACCGATTAAATTACCTCTCTGTCTACGGTTGATTTCCACTAACATTTGGTTACCATTTAATCGGGGCTATATACAACGGTACCAATCTTTATGCCTGTTCTTTCAGCCAGGCCTCATAGCCTTCGGGTGAATGAATCGATAAAAATCCGCGCATGCGGTAATGTCCCAAGCCGCAAAATTCGGCGCAGGCGATCTCATACTTTCCGGTCCGCGTGGCTTGAAACCACACGTCAATTTGCATTCCCGGAACCACGTCTTGCTTCAGCCGAAATTCCGGCAGAAAGAAACTGTGAATCACGGGATGCTTTCCATCTTTTCCGATCGAAGTCAAGCGCGCCCGCACGGGCCTTCCGACCGGGATGTGAAGCTGATTGATCGTTTTCACATCGTCAGGCGTACCAAATTTTCCATCTAAGCCGGGATATTGAATATTCCACGCAAACTGTTCGGCTTGAATTTGAATGGGAATGGCTCCCATCGGCGGCTCACTTCCTTTGATTTCCGACCAAATTCTTTGGCTCCAGATCGTGAGAAAAATCAAAATCACGGCCGGAATCGCCGTCCAAATAATTTCAAGGCGCTTATTGCCGTGCGTGTAAGTGGCCTTAACCCCTTCACGGGCTCGATAGCGAAATAAAAAATAAAGAAGCGCGGCTTGAACCCCTATAAAAATAAACCCTGTGATCCCCAAGATCAAATAGAAAAGTTGATCAATATCACGTCCATAAGTCGAAATATTGGCCGGAAGCCACCAGCCGGTTTTGGGACGCGGCACGTTTAAAGCGGCGGAATCGTCAAACTCCCCCTCACCCTTACCCTCTCCCCTCAGGGGAGAGGGGAGGGAGAGGGGCGCTCCGGTCTTAATGGTAAGCCCGCTGGCTTCATCTACAATTTCTTTCGAGCTGAATTTAAAATCGCCGGTTTGGGGAGCCTCATCCGCCACCGTGATTTTTTGAGTTTTGGTGCCGTAGGTTTCATGCCACGCTTCAACCGTATATTCGCCCGGAGGAAGATTTTCGATTTTAAAAGTTCCCTGCTCATCGGTGACGGCAAAAAAGGGATGTTTCAAAACGCCGATATACCCCGCCATCCAAGGGTGGACGTCGCATTTCATTTTCACCATGACTTCAGAGTTCGAAAATGTTTTCTCCAATTTCATGCCTTTCATGGGCATGCCCAAATTAAACTCAGGACTATTCTTCGCAAAAGCGTGGACATTGTGAAGGGTGGCGTCGCTATTGATAATTTGAAGTTTCTGATTCGCTTGCATGCCCTGAATCCGCGGATGATAGGTGCAAGCCTGTTGATCCAAAACGGCCGGAGCGGACGGGACCGGAAATTCCTGTGAAATTCCTTCTTTCACATAGACAAAAACATTTTTGAGCGTTCCGTTTGGATTAATTACAATACGTTCTTGAACCGCAGTTTGCGGATTGAGAGATTTGCAAACCGGATCGGCAGACATATCGATTTTCGGATTCTCGCCCGGCGCACCGTCAAAGAGGGCTTTGCCGGTAATGTTGCCGGCAAAGAGAGGAGAGGAAATGAAAAGAGCTAGAATTAGTGAATGAGGAATGAGGAATGAGGAATGAGAGTTCATCTCAACCTCCCAATTATTGCGGCGGACATTTTTTGAACCTTTTTTCACTCATTCCTCGTTCCTCAAGACTCATTCCTACCCCGTAAATGTAAACTCCACATTGACTGGCTCTTCGGCCACGGTTACCTTTTGCTCTTGAACGCCGTACTTCTCATGCCAGGCTTCAATCGTATATTCGCCGGCAGGCAAATTCTTAATCTCAAACGTTCCGTCTCGCCCGGTCACGCCGAAAAAAGGATGCGCCAGAACACCAATATAAGCATTCATCCACGGATGGACATCACACTTAAATTTGGCCATGACTTCGGGAACTTCAAATTTTTTAGTCAGTTTCATTCCCTGAATGGGCATCCCCAAATTAAATTGCTTATTTTTCTGCGGAAGCGCATGAATATTATGAAGTGTGGCATCGCTATTTAAGATTTCAAGTGTCTGTCCCGCTTGAATTCCAAACACATGCGGCACATAGTGGCAACCTTTTTGATCGATGGTGACCGATTCGCTCGGAACAGGAAACGTTTGACTTTCAAGGCCTTCTTTCACATATACAAACACATTCCGAAGCGTTCCGTTTTCATTGACGAGAACCGTTTCAGCGTATACCGGTTCCGAATGAAGTGAAGCGCAGACCGGATCGGCATTCATCGAAATTTGTTCATTCACAGGCGGCGTACCCGTAAAATTTACTTTTCCGGAAATGATGCCGGCAAACGCAGGAGCTGAAAAAAAATAAATTAACGTCATTGCGAAGCAACATATTCGAGAAATCGTACCGCGACCGTCATTGCAAGCGAACGCAGTAAGCGAAGCAATCTCAAAGCGCTGAGATCGCCACGCCCCGCTTCGCGGGGCTCGCGATGACGACAAACTCATATTGTTCATTTTTCTGTCTCCGTTGCATTGGCTTGATTTTTAATCCTCGCCATTTCTTCCGGCGTAAACAGGAGTAAATAGTCCCTGATCGCTTGAATTTGTTTCATGGTATCCCCACCCAAAATATCTTGAAAAGGGGTTTGCCCTTCCGGGAAAAACGTGGGCATCATGGTTCCGGGCTGAAGGGTCTGCGGATCCCTGAGCCACTCCACCATCCAATCGGGTTTTAAGCGCTCACGCGCCAGCGTTAAATCAGGAGCCAAAAATGAGGCCGCAAGCGCTTTGGCCTCGTCCGGCTGGTGGCATTGGATACATTTGAGCTGAGTGAAAAGCCGCCGTCCTTCTTGAATCGATTCGCTTGTGGCGTGAGACGCAGAAGGAGCAAATGAAAGTTCCTGTTCTGCCAAATTGTGAAAATATCTCACGAGCGTATTTGTATCGCCCTCGCTAAAACCAAATGTCGGCATCCTGATTTTAAGCCACGGCCGAATCGTTTCCGGATTTTGCAGGAAGTGATAAAGCCAAAATTCCTGAACTTTAGCCCCTTCCCCGTCTAAAATCGGCGGCGCGTTGCCCAAATCTTCATAAAGGGGTCGGATGCGTCCCTCGACTTGATCCAAGGTATGACATCCTTGACAATTAAATTTGGAAACCAAAAAGCGGCCTGCTTCAATTTGCCGTTCTTTCAAATCGAGGCGTTTTTGCATCTCAAGCGGAATGTCTTCTTCGCGCAAACTCAAAAGAAAAGTGGTCAGTGCTTGCGCCTGTTCATCCGTAAATCCAAAATCGGGCATCCTCAATTTTTCGTGATAGCCCACGATTTTGCCGCGGTCAAAAATTCTCGGATTCTTCAGCTTCTGAAAAAACCACGCTTGGCGCGTATGCTCGATATCCACATAACCAAAGTAAAGTTTGTCGACTTCTTTCTGTCCTTCTTTGGTGAGTTCCGTTCCGATTGGTTTTGCCTCTTCAAAACCCTCAATCGCATGACAACCGAAACAACCCTGCTGAAGAATCATTTCACGGCCCACAAACTCAAATTTCTCCTGAGGGTTCATCTGTCCTAGTTTTTCAGTCGCTTCTACATGCCGCATCTTTCGAGTCATGTAGTCGAGCGCAAGTTGATCCAAATCCCTTTCTTCCACATTTGGAACCTGTAGTTCATCGAACTTTTTATTTTTGCTTTGAAGCAAGTAAGCTGTGATATGCGCTGCTTCCTGATCGCTTAAACGCAGATTCGGCATGCGGGTATCGGAGGACATATGTTTGGGATCTTTTAGCCACGTATAAAGCCACTCCGGCGTTACTTTGCTGCCCAAATGAATGAGTTCCGGCCCATGATTATTCACTTTGGCCTCTTCCACAGAATGACAACCCAAACAACCGAGATCTTTCACCAATTGTTTGCCGATTTCCGGATTTCCTTCCGTCCGAGGCGTTTCAAGTTCAAGGGGCTTAGAATGTTTCAGCAAATAAGTGGCGACTCCTTCGATCGCTGCGTTTGATTTAACGCGGTCTTCGGGAGATTTGGTGTTTTCCAAATGAAACACGCGTGGCATTTGGGTGGAGGACCTAAAATCCTTTGGGTTTTGAAGCCAGCGGACAATCCATTCCCGATCTACTTTGCTTTGGATATGAGTAAGATCAGGGCCTGCCTTCCAGCGATTTTCCCCACCAAAAGACGCGGCGGATCCGCCAATCTCTGTGGCGGAAAATCCTTTGACCGTATGACATCCGAAACAACCATATTGCTGGGCCAGACGCCTGCCTTCGTTGAGTTGAGGCGCCTGAGGAACTTCCATCACGCCTTGATGGCATTTGGCACAGGAAGCTTGGGTGTGCTGAAGTGGAAGCATCTTAGATTCCCATTTTTCAAGTTCATGCCAGTGATATTTTTTCTTCCATTCTTTCGCTTGCTCTTCATTTTTCGGCGTATGAGCCGTATGAACAAAATCAAGGGATTGGCCGCTTCCGCCATGGCAAACGGTACATCCGATTTTCTCCAATGGATGAGGGGAATCCGCGCTTAAAAATAAATCCAAATTCGGATGAGTTTTGAATGGCTCCGGAGCGTCCTCAAAACCCTTCCGGTCAATCGCCAAGTGACACGTCGTGCAACGGTCAACCTTCTGGGATTTAGAAAAATAAAAGTCGTCGTGCAAATCTTCTAAAACCACCTGCTGGATTTGAAGCGAGGGCGCCATAAAATCAAGCATGGGCGCGTTGAGCACGGTGTCAACGGCAGAAGGTTTGAGCTTTTCAAGCTGAAGCTCCAACTGATTTTTATCGCGCAAAATCTTTGAGATTTCCTTCGTCAGATTTTTCTCTTCGGCGAGAAAGCCTTGAATTTTCTGATCGATCTCATCCATTCTCTTCTCAACCGCCTCTTGATCCAATCTTGCCTGCTCAAGAAGCGGTGAGCGTTTCGCCATTTTCTCTTCATAGGTTTTAATTTTATTTCGATCCTTGTGGGCGCGGGCTTCTTCGAGGAAAAACTTATCGGAATCGTAGAATTGTTTCAGGTCTTGATAGCGGCTTTTTGCTTTGGTAAGCGAAATCTCAACCGCGGCTTTTTCCCGAAGCCACTGATCGTATGCGGCCTTGTTTTGATCCAATTTCTTCTGTGCATCGGACAATTGAGTTCTTAACGTTTCCAACTTCTTGGGATCAATTTTTTTCTCAGCTTCTTTGAGATCGCGCTCGGTTTTTTCGCGTTCAAATTCGATGAATTTCTTCTGCCACCTCTTCCATTCGCGGCCGTAATCCTGGCCCACCATTAAAACGAGCGATACGGTCAGAACAATTCCGGCAACCGCAAACCAAATGGTTGTTTTCTCAACGCTGTAAAGTTTATTGGGATCTTGAGGCATAAATCCTACTCGTCATTGCGAGGAGCGCAGCGACGAAGCAATCCCCGTTCTGAGATTGCTTCGCTTCGCTCGCAATGTCGTTGGAGTATCATTATATGTTGTAGAAAAACTCGGGGATGGCGACGACATATTTTAAATTGAACGCCCAACGAAGATACATTTTAATCGGGACGGCAATGACCATCAAAATGAGAAAAGAAGCGATGACGTAACGGACCACTCCCATTTCTTG
>JACQQO010000105.1 GCA_016206955.1 Candidatus Omnitrophota bacterium | reverse complement strand
ATGGAATGCTTGCGCTTTCCGAGATCGCTCTGGTCACCGAAGACAGCATCTCCATGGTTTCGGAAGCGGTGAGCGCGGGAAAAAACGTTTTGGTGATGCAGCTTGGCAATGGAAAACTTCCTAAAAAACATTCACAGTTTCACAGTGTGCTCGAGTCGAACGCCTTAATTCATTTAGCTAATGCCGCAAATTTTTCTGAGCAATTAAAATCTATGGGTGGAGTTCAGCGGAAAAATATATCGCTGCGTCAATCGCAGTTGATTCAGGACGCGCTCCGAAAATTGTTATGATCCCACCACCTGATTATCTGCCGAAGGCGGATCAATTTAAATTAGAAGCAATCGGCCCTTCGGGCCGAAATCAGGTGGTGGGATGAGAATCGCGCAGATTTTACCGCAATTAAATGTAGGTGGAGTTGAAACAGGCACCGTCGATTTGGCAAAAGCCTTGAAACGGCGCGGCGAAGAACCTTATGTCATCTCGAGTGGTGGAGCATTGGTGGAAGAGCTGGTGAAAGCCGGAATTCCCCATCTCAAACTTCCAGTTCACCGAAAATCGCTTACGTCTCTTGCTTTAGTTCGTGAAATTGCAAATTTTATTGAAAGGGAACAGATTGACATCCTTCATGCCAGAAGCCGAGTTCCGGCTTGGCTAGCTTACTTAGCCGTTCGGCGGACGAACTGCGATTTTGTCACCACATGCCACGGCTATTATTCCAAACATTTTTTCAGCCGTGTGATGGGATGGGGGAAAAAAGTGATCGCCATTTCCCATTCGATTGGGCGGCGCATGATCGATGATTTCGGCGTTCCCCCAGAGCAAATTACTTTGATTCATCGCGGTGTCGACTTAAGCCGTTATCCTTTTTCGCCTCAGAAGTATGAGAAGCCAAAATCCGGAACGCTCAAGGTGATCAATATCGGAAGGATCACCCCCATTAAAGGCCATCAGGAATTTATTCGTGCCGTTCATTTGCTTTCAAAGCGACTTCAAAATTTGGAAGTTTCCATTGTCGGCGCACCCGATGAAAGTAAAGAATCTTACTTTCGAGATTTGAAATTGATGGTGAATCGGCTTGGGCTTGGATCTATCGTTAAGTTTTTAGGGACACGGCGGGATGTTCCAGAATTATTGCAGGAAGCAGATCTGTTGGTGCTTTCCTCCAAGATTCCCGAGGCCTTCGGACGCGTTTTAGTAGAAGCGGGAGCAGTAGGTACTGTGGTAGCTGCTTCTCGAATTGGCGGTATTTTGGATGTGATTGATGAAGGCGAAAACGGACTTTTGTTTTCTCCTGAGAATTTTGAAGAAATGGCAATCGTGATGGAGAAGTTGCTTAAGGATAGAGCACTTTCCAAAAGATTGTCTTCTTCGCTTCGTGAGAAAGTAGAGCGTGAATTTAGCCTCGATCAAATGGTCAAAAAAACGTGTGAAGTTTATCAAGAAGTAAAACAGCAAAAAAAGATTCTCATTACTAAATTTGGCGCGATCGGTGATCTTGTGCTTGCGATCCCGAGTTTTCAGATGTTAAGGACCCGGTTTCCAAATGCCTCTATCTCTCTTTTGGTGGAGTCAAAATTAGCTCCGTTGGTTGAAAAATGTCCTTATTTGGATGAGCTGATTATGTTTGATCGCGCGAAGCGAAGTGATCAATGGGAACGTTTGTTTAAGTTGGGCAAACGGCTCGCCGCCCGGCGATTTGATTTTTCGATTGATCTTCAAAATAATTGGAGAAGCCATTTACTCACCTTTCTGGCGCATGTACCGAAGCGGTACGGCTACAAACGCGGTCCTTTAGGTTTTCTTTTGACTCATCCCGTCTTAACTTGGGACAAAAGTTTGGGCCCGATTGAACATCAATTTCAAGTTCTCAAACGTGCCGGAGTAATTCAATTTGAGAATCAGATTGAACTTTGGCCAGAGGCTCAAAATGATGATTATGTTTCTGATTGTCTGAAAAATTCTGGTTTTAATTCGTCGAAACCTCTAGTCGGTTTTGCTTTGGGTTCCAGTTTGCGCTGGCCCACTAAACGGTGGCCAGTGGAGCGTTTTCTAGAGCTTGCCAGGCGGTTGACCAAAAAATCGGATTGCCAGATCGTTCTTTTAGGAACTCAAGACGATGAGCTGTTGGCCCAAGTTTTTAAGGAAGCAGGCTTAAAAGGCGTCTTCAGTCTGATCGGCAAAACCGATTTATTGCAGCTGGTTAGTTTGGTAAAACGGTTGGACGTTTTGGTAACAGGGGATACCGCGCCGCTTCACATGGCCAGCGCATTTGGAACAAAAATCGTAGCACTTTTTGGCCCCACAGAACCTAAAAGGCATATGCCTCCCGGAAATGGCCATATCGTTCTGGCCAAATCTCTTCCATGCCGGCCTTGTTACAGCGGAACATGCAAAAATTCCGAGAACTTGCTTTGTTTGCGCGAAATCAGTGTCGGTGAGGTATTCGAAGCAGTAGAAAGACAACTTGATCAAATCTCTCTGACACGGCAAACCGTTTAGCATGAATAGATGAATATTCTAGTATTTACGAAAAATTGGCTTGGAGATGTTATTTTTGAGACGCCTGCCATTCGCGCCATTAAAGAAAACTTCCCAAATTCGCACTTGGTCGCCGTCACCCCGAGACAATGTGTGCCTATTTTGGAAGCAAATCCTTATGTGGACGAAATCATCCCGTTTAATGATCGGAGTGAAGAAAAAGGTTTGATCCGTAAGTGGCGGTTCATTCAAAAATTAAAAGCGCATCGGATTGATAAGGCTTATTTATTTCATAGGGCTCAAAAGCACGCCTGGATTGCTTATTTGGCGGGAGCGCGAGAACGGATCGGTTACGATACGAAATGGAGGAGGTATTTGCTTACCCGGTTCATTTCAGAGAAAGAAGAGCTCATTCACGACGTGGAATATTTTCTGAATTTGCTCCAAGCAGACGGTCTTAAAATTTCAGGAGACTATCCCTATGAGTTTTATTTCTTGCCCGAAGATGAAAGGAAAGTTCAAGCTTTATTGATAGAACATGGTTTGAAAACCGAAAAACTTGTAGCGATTAACCCTGGAGCAAACTGGATTCCCAAACGCTGGCCGCCTTCTTATTTCAGGGAACTTGCCCACCGTTTGGTCGATCATTTTGGCGTCCAAATTGTGTTGACGGGAAGTGCACAAGACCGGGCCGTGGCTGATGAAATCTTAAATGGCAATTCGTCTTTTGTTTCTCTAGCAGGTAAAACCACGATTCGCGAGGCTGGGGCTTTGTTTTCTAAGTGCCGTTTGGTGGTTTCGAATGATACGGGCCCGCTTCATATTGCCTCGGGAGTTGGAGCTAATGTATTAGGACTTTTTGGGCCGACGGCCTCAAGAGAAACGGCCCCGCTTGGCCGTGGACGAAATGTCATTATTCATTATTTTCCTGAAGGAGTGAAATTGCCCTGGATGGGGAAGAAATTCCCATCACGATGGATGGAACTCATTTCTGTTGAGGACGTATTTCGAACCATCGAAACGGAAAAATTGCTTGTGTAAAAAATGCCGACCGAGATTGATTTGACTCAAGTTCAAAAAATTCTTGTGATTTCAACTACGAATATCGGCGATACAATCCTGACAACGCCGGTTATTTCTTCGCTGCGCGAACGCTTTCCCTCCAGCCACATTTCTGTGGTCGTGGGTCCTGCTGCTTGCTCTCTTTTTAAAGGTAGTCGTACGGTCAACGAAGTTTTTGCTTACGATAAAAAAAGTTCATGGCTTAAACAGTTTCAATTTATCGTTATGCTTAGAAGCCGTAAATTTGATCTGGTTATTGATTTAAGAAACACGGCTATCCCTCTTCTGATTAATTCAAGATACCGCAATTCTATTTTTGTCGATCGGTCGCGGATTTCCATGCGCGAAAAACATCTAATGCAATTGGATTTTCTTTTCCCCATCAATGGTAGGTGCGAGAATCGGTTCAATTTTTTTACCCAAGAAGAGCAAGCTTGCGCTCTTGAAAAAGTTCCGGCTTCTTCTGAAGATAACTTGATTGTCATTGCGCCCGGCGCCGGAAGCGACCTTAAGCGCTGGACCCTTTCTGGATTTGCAGAGGTGATCAATTGTTTTTTGAAAAAAGACAAAAGGATTGTGTTAGTAGGATGGGAACGAGAAAGTAATTTGGGCTTAGAACTTGAACGTGCGGTCTCAAGACCTATCACAAATTTGATCGGCGTTCTTTCGCTTAGAGAATCGGCAGGATTAATTGCTCGAGCGTCGTTGGTAATCGCCAATGACAGTGCCGTGATGCATTTATCGCACGAGCTGAACCGGCCGACGGTTTCGATTTTCGGTCCCACAAATGAAAAAAAATATGCCCAAACCGGTTCTAACAGACGGCAAGTCCGACTTCATTTGGATTGTACGCCATGTGAGGCGGCCCAATGCCGTCTGTCGCGGCGCGCGTGTCTGGATGATTTGCCTGCAACTTCTGTGATCCGCGCGTGTGAAGAACTTTTCAACCATGTCTCCGATTTCTCTTTCAAACGTTAAAAAAATTTTAGTGACTCGAACCGATCGAATCGGCGATGTTATTTTGTCCACCCCGGTTTTTGAAGCGATTAAAAAAAGATACCCACATGCCTACGTTGCTGTGATGGTGTTTAAGGAAACAGCTGCCCTCGTTCGAGGCAACCCGTGGATAGATGAAGTAATTATATATGATAAAAAAGGAAATCACCGCAGTTGGTGGCGGACTTTTTTCTTTGGATTAGAACTGAGGAAAAAATATTTCGATCTGTCGATTAACCTTCATGCCACCAATCGAGTCAACCTCATTTGCTGGCTTGCGAATATTCCGATTCGAATTGGTTATCAAGTGGAACTTGGTAGGCATGGAAGAAATCATTTTTTGCTCACTCATTGTATCAAAGAGAAAAAGTGGGAAGGAAAAAAACACGAAGCAGAATATAACTTTGATTTGCTTGAGCTGATTGATGTGCCAAAGCCCGAAAAGCTTGAGCTCTATTTCCCCCTTTTAGAAGCTGATGAGGAAGCGCTGCTTCAGATTTTGCCCCGCGATTTATTCGGACGTTATATGGTATTTCATCCTAGCGCAAGCTGCATTTCCAAAAGATGGCCTCCAGCACGTATGGGGGAGGTAGCGGATCGTTTGAGGGGAGATTATGGTATTCTTCCAGTTATCATTGGAGAGGGGCCGGGTGTGATACATGCGGCCCAAATGCAGGAATCGATGCGTGGACAAGCTTTAAATCTTGCCGGAAAATTGAATCTCGGAATGCTGGGCTGGCTTTTGAAAGGAGCACGCCTTCTTATTTCCAATGATTCCGGGCCGGTTCATATTGCAAGCGCTGTCGGGACGCCCGTCATTTCCATTTTTGGGAGAAACGAGCCCGGTTTGAGCACGACTCGCTGGCGGCCTCTTTCTGAAAATAGCTCTTTTCTCCAAAAAGATGTTGGCTGTATCAAGTGTTTGGCCCATTTGTGTCAGATCGATTTCAAATGTTTGAAGGAACTAAGAGTGGAAGATGTTCTACAAGAAGCGAGAAGGTATGAATTTTCTTTGGTTTCTTAAATCAACTCGAATTCCTCTGCCTGAACGGGTACTTGTGATTCATCCTTTTGGAATCGGGGATGCGATCTTTGTTACGCCGCTTCTTCGAGCGCTTAAAGAAAGCGGGGTGAAGCGAATTGATCTTTTGCTCGGCAGTAGAACCCGGGAAATTTTTGAGCACAATCCCCATATCAATCAAATTTTTGAATGGGACAAATCTCCCGTTAAAGATTTCGATGAACAAAAGGAAAAGTGGCGTAAATTGGCCGATCTTTTTCGGGCGATTTGGAGCACTCGCTATCAGGTCGTTTTTGATTTTTCTCCGACCGCTCAATATGCTTTTATCTCACTTCTATTTTTTTGGATCCCCGTTCGTATCGGATTCAATTTCAAACGCCGCGGTTTTTTCCTCACTCACAAACAAGAGTTGCCAAAGGGTTATGCAAATAAGCCGGTTATGGAATATTACTGTAGCTTGCTCCAATTTCTCGGAATTGAGCCAGTTTCAAAGAAGACAGAACTTTTTTTAAATGAGCAAGACCGAACCAAAGCCGGTGAGATATTGAGAGATTGTGATATTTCCGATAGCACACTTTATTTGGTAGTGGCACCGGGAGGTGGTGAATCATGGGGAAAAGATGCACGGCTTAAACGGTGGCCGGTTGAGTACTTTGGAAAATTGATCCAAGCACTCCATCAAAATTATCCTCATGCATTCGATAAGGTTTTGATTCTCGGGGGACAAAATGAATATTTTCTCGGAACACAACTTGTTCAACGATCAAATGATATCCAAATTCATAATCTTTGTGGCGCTTCCTCGATTCGAATTGCCGCAGCTTTGATCGAACGGGCTTCACTTTTCATTGGAAACGACGGCGGACTGGTTCATGTAGCTCATGCGGTAGGAACACCTGTGGTTGCAATCTACGGCCCTGTGGATCCGGTCGTGTATGGGCCTTACCCCGGTCATTCAAGAGCAATTACGGTTACAAATGAAGGGCCGGCATGTCGGCCTTGTTACCAAAAGTTTCGTTATCAAGCAACATGTCAAGGAATTGAATGTTTAAACGAATTGTTGCCTGAGCGGGTTTTTGAGGAAATTCGTTCGCGGAATTTGTTCCACGAAGCGTCCTCTATCGGAAAAGAATGAAGCAGCTATTGATTTCATTTCTTCTAATATTGGAGTTGATTTGTTTTACAACGCAAGCAACGGCGATCGAGAAGGCGTCTTTTACGATTCCGGAAGGCGAAAAATTAAAATTTAGTGTCAGATGGCTTGGAATGGAAGTCGGGACTGCGGAAGTAGTAGTCAAGGGAATAGAAAAGATTCGCGGTCGGGAAGCTTATCATATTGCGGCCTCTGCCCGATCCAATGCGCTGATCGATTTAGTCTATCCTGTGCGCGATGAGCATCATAGCTTCATTGATAAAGAACATCTTTATTCTCTCCGCCACGAAAAAATTTTGAAGGAAGGCCGCTATCGGGCCGATGAGGTGGTCGATTTCGATCAAGAAAATCATACGGCGCTTCATTATTCACGGAAAAATAAAACAAAGAAACAAATGCTGATTGCAAAAAATATACAGGACGAACTTTCTTCTGCTTATTGGTTCCGGAGGCAGGGAATGAAGGTGGGCGATGCGATCCACATTCCGGTCAGTTCAGATGAAAAAAATTGGGATTTTGAAGTCAAGATACTCCAACAAGACCGAATCGAAATTAAAGGTTTGGGCACATTTGATGCTTTTCAAGTTGAACCCTCTCCAAAATTTCAAGGGGTTTTCATTCATCGGGGTAAAATTCGCGGTTGGATGAGTATCGATGACAGACGTCTTCCTTTGATGATGAAAACTAAAATCCCTGTTTTAGGAACGATCACCGTTGTTTTGACCGGTTACGAAGGCTGGCAATGAAATCAAAGAAAAAAGTTTGGGTATTAGGCGGCGGGGTTGGCGTGTTCTTTGCTTTTGCCCTTCTTTTTATTTCACTTCCTCCAAAAGGTCATGTTCCGATTCTTATGTATCATTTTGTTTATCCTGACGTTGACGTAAAGCATGGCAAAGGCTCCCTTAATATTGGAGTCGATGAATTTGAACTACAAATGTGGTTTCTCAAAACGTTTGGCTATAGAACTATTTCGTTAGATGATCTTTATGCTATCAAAACAGGTCAAGTTGAGCCGCAAGGCAGAGAGATAGTAGTTACGTTTGATGACGGGCATAGTACCTATCTTACGCGTGCCCTTCCGATTTTAAGGCGATATGGAATTAAATCGGCCAATTTTCTCATATGGGATCATTTGAATCTTGGCTGGTCTGACTTTGTGAGCTTACAAGCGGCAAAAGACCTTGCGGGCGATCCTTTAGTTATTCTAGGAGCTCATACGTTGAGCCATCGAATTCTTACAGAACTCGAACCTAAGGAGATGGAGGCTGAGATCGTGCAATCAAAGAGAAAGCTGGAGGAAGCTTTAGGTAAGCCGGTTCATTATTTTTGTTACCCAACAGGGGTTTTTAATGAGGAAGTCATGAATCTGGTTGGGCAAGCGGGTTATCGGCTTGCCTTTACAACTTCCCGGAAGCGCCTAAATCATAATCCAGAGACGCTTTATTCTTTAACGCGGATTAAGATAAAACCCAACCAAGGTCTTTTTGTTTTTTGGGCAAATGTTTCTGGTCTTTCAGGTTATGCCAAGGAACTCTCTGTTTTTTTCAGTCAATTGACAGGTAATGGATCGAGTGGTAAACTGAACGTTTATGAACCAGCTCCAAAAACGATGTAAGTCATTTACATAAAATAGGTAACATAAATGCGGTCGTTCAAAAAGATCACCGATTTAAATGGAAAGTACATCCAACGCTTCTTAAGACTCGTAGAACGATTTTCGGAAACAAAGATTCTTGTGATCGGCGATTGGATGTTGGATGAATTCGTTTGGGGAACCGTTGAGCGGATTTCTCCAGAAGCTCCTGTTCCCGTTGTGAATGTAAGCCGTGAATCTTTTGTGCCTGGTGGTGCGCTGAATGTGGCCAACAATATTCGCACACTCGGCGGATGTGTTTATCCTTGCGGTTTGGTAGGCCGAGATCTTCGCGGCCGCATGCTTGTGAAGGCAATGCGAAAGGAAGGAATTGATACCAGTGGGGCGATTTATGATCAAGCTAGACCTACCACTTTAAAAACACGCGTTGTAGCGCATTCGCAGCAGGTCGTTCGTTTTGATCGTGAAGATAATCGCGAGCTCAGTCGTGAGCATTTGCAAAAAGCCTTGTTATTCGTGAGTAAAATGTTGCCGAAGGTAGATGCCGTGATTATTGAAGATTATGGAAAAGGGATGATAACGGCCGAACTTTTAACCGGCGTGCTCAAAGAAACGAAACGGCTTGGAAAACCTGTTTTGGTCGATCCCAAGGAAAAACATTTTTCCTATTACAAAGGGGTTACCGCAATTACTCCGAATCGGAAAGAAGCATTCGAGGCATACGGCCGGATGAAAAATGGCCGTATACCGGATATCCATGAAGTTGGAAAAGGATTGTTAAAACAATTTTCCTGTCAAGCCGTTTTGATCACGCTAGGAGAGGAAGGAATGATTCTGTTTGAGCAAAACGGCGCCGTTACCAAAATTCCGACAGCGGCACAAGAAGTGTATGACGTTTCTGGAGCGGGAGATACGGTGATAGCCGTTTTCGCGATGGCCCACGCGGCGGGGGCGACAGTCAAAGAGGCCGCCATTCTTTCTAATTGCGCAGCAGGAATTGTTGTGGGTAAGTTGGGAACTGCTACGCTGACTCAGGAGGAACTTAAAAGGTCTCTTTCGAATCAATCCTTGAGCCCACGAAAGAGAGTGCTTTCCAGTGTCTAAATTGGAGGCCGTTTGCGTGATTCCCGCACGTTTGGAATCAACCCGATTTCCAAGAAAACTTCTACAAACGATCGAAGGCAAACCACTGATTCAGTTTGTTTATGAGAATGCGAAGAAAGCAAAACGGGTTGATCACGTAATTGTGGCTTGTGATCACGAAGCGATTCAAAACTGTGTGAATTCATTTGGCGGAGAAGCCGTTCTTACGGGAACCCATCATACAAGCGGAACAGAGCGGATTGCAGAAGTGGCAAAAAATTTAACTTGTGAGTTCGTTGTGAATCTTCAGGGAGACGAGCCGCTCATGCATTTCGAAGTCATTGATCAAGTGATAAGTGCTTTAGAAAGAGATGGTTCTTGTGTCATGTCTACCGCCTGCATTAAAAAAGATGATCCAGGGGAATTCTTAAATCCCAACGTCGTTAAAGTCACAAAGGATAAAAGCGGCTGGGCGCTTTATTTTTCGCGTTCGCCAATTCCTTACGATCGAGACAAGCGTGCTCACTCTTATTTTAAACATTTGGGAATTTACGGTTACCGCCGAAGTTTCCTCCTGCAACTTCCGAATCTTCCATCATCCTCTTTGGAACAATGCGAAAAATTAGAACAGCTGAGAGCGCTTGAAAATGGATATCGTATTAAAGTAGTTGAGACCGTTCACGATTCTATTGGCGTGGATACTGAAATGGATTTTAAATTGGTCAAAGAGCGGTTAAGTTCCCATCGAGCTGGAGTATCTCACCATGCCTAAACATATCTTCATTACCGGCGGCGTTGTTTCATCCTTGGGAAAAGGGATCGCTTCTGCCTCCATCGGAAAGCTCTTGGAAGCAAAAGGGCTTAAAATCGCGATGCAGAAATTAGATCCTTACATCAATGTCGACCCAGGGACGATGAGTCCTTATCAACACGGCGAAGTGTATGTGACGGAAGACGGCGCGGAAACGGATTTGGATTTGGGGCATTATGAGCGGTTTACGAATAGCCCCATTGGAAAATTAAGCAATGTAACGACCGGTCAAGTTTATCACGCCGTCATCACCAAGGAGCGGCGTGGAGATTATTTGGGCGGTACGGTTCAGGTAGTCCCGCATATCACAGACGAAATTAAAGAACGCATCCGAGCGGTTTCGCGCGGCAAACGTTACGATGTGGTGATTTCCGAAATCGGCGGCACAGTCGGTGATATCGAATCGCTTCCATTTTTGGAAGCCGCGCGTCAATTTCGACAGGAAGAAGGCCGTGAAAATGTTGTTTTTATTCATTTAACGCTCGTTCCTTTTATTCGCGCAGCAGGAGAACTTAAAACAAAACCTACGCAACATAGCGTGGGAACCCTTCGCGAGATTGGTATTCAGGCCGACATCCTCTTGTGCCGTACAGAGAAAAGACTTTCCAAAGATTTACGGTCTAAAATTGCTCTTTTTTGTAACGTCGATCCCGAGGCAGTGATTGAAGCGCGCGATGTGCGCTCCATTTACGAAGTGCCGCTGATGTTTAAAGAGCAAGGCTTGGATCAGGTGATCTGCCGTTATCTTCGCTTGGAATACAAAGCTGGCAATTTGAACGATTGGAAAAAAGATGTGGTCGACCGCACACTTTATCCGAAATATCAAGTAACCATTGGAGTTGTTGGTAAATATGTTGAACTTCAAGATGCCTACAAATCGCTTTACGAGGCCCTCAGGCATGCGGGTATTGCCAATGACGCACGGGTCGTGATTAAACGGATTAATTCGGAACGATTGATGAAGGGCAGTTTGGAACATTATCTGAGCAAAGTGGACGGCATTCTCGTTCCCGGAGGTTTTGGCAACCGCGGAATTGAAGGGAAAATCAGAGCGATCAAATACGCCCGCGAAAATAAAATTCCTTTCTTTGGAATTTGTCTCGGAATGCAATGTGCCGTGATTGAATTTGCCAGAAATGGGTTAGAGATGAAAGGAGCGCATTCGACTGAATTTAATAAGAAAACTTCTTATCCGGTGATTAGTCTTCTGGAAGAGCAGGAAAATGTTGCAAATCTGGGCGGCACGATGCGTTTGGGAGCCTATCCTTGTGAAATCAAGAAGAACTCGCTGGCCTATGAAGCCTACGGTGCGGAGGAAATTTCCGAGCGCCATCGCCATCGCTATGAATTTAATAATAAATACAGGGAAGATTTCATCAAGAAAGGACTTCGAATTTCTGGAGTTTATCAAAGCGGGAAACTCGTAGAAATCGTGGAGCTTGAAAACCACCCCTGGTTTCTGGCTTGTCAGTTTCATCCTGAATTTAAATCAAAACCAGATAAACCCCATCCGCTTTTTAAGGCTTTCGTCCAGAAAGCGCTTGAATTAAAACCCAGCGGCTCTAAAAAAGAAGCGGATAAAAAACCAGAAGAAACACAGGAACATGCCTATGAAACAAGTACGGTTAAATAATATCGTTTTCGGTGATCCTCATCGGTTTGTGCTGATTGCCGGTCCCTGCGTCATCGAAAGCGAAGCATCTGTTTTGCGGCATGCGGAAGAAATTTCAAAAATCGCCCAAGATTTGAATATTTCCTATGTCTTTAAATCCAGCTATGACAAAGCTAACCGTTCTTCGGTGCGCTCTTTCCGAGGTCCCGGTTTAGTGGAAGGCCTTAAAATTCTCGCGAAAGTAAAAAAAGAGTTGCAACTTTCGGTTTTAAGTGATGTTCATACGGTGCAGGAAGCAGAACGTGCTGCTGAAGTCTTGGATATTCTTCAAATCCCGGCTTTTCTTTGTCGCCAGACCGATCTCGTGCTTGCTTGTGCGAAGACAAAAAAAATCGTGAATGCCAAAAAAGGCCAGTTTCTTTCTCCTTGGGACATGAAAAATGTGGTGGAGAAAATTGAATCGGCAGGCAATCAGAATATTTTGCTCACCGAACGCGGCGCTTCGTTTGGGTATCAGAATTTGATTAGCGATTTCCGATCAATTCCTATCATGCAAAGTTTGGGTTACCCCGTTGTGTTTGATGCCACTCACTCCGTTCAAATTCCGGGTGGATTAGGGCGTGCTTCCGGAGGCCAGGCTGAATTTATTCCCATCCTCGCGCGATGCGCAGTGGCAGCAGGTGCCGACGCCATTTTTATGGAAGTTCATGAAGATCCAAAATCAGCAAAGTCCGATGGCCCCAATAATTTGGCTCTCTCAGAACTGAAAGGGCTTCTTCAGGTTTTAAAGCAGATTCGTCAAGCCGCGCCGGTTGTAAAAGTTCACGCACCCCCGGAAAGTAAAATTTTTCCCAAAAAGAAAAATACGGTAACCGTGTGATGAAATGAAAAGCGACCTCTTGCTTGCTAAAAAAATTTTGAAGGTAGAGGCTCAGGCGGTACAAAAACTTACGTGCCGAATCAACCGAAGTTTCGAGCGGGCGCTTGATTTGGTCGAACAATGTTCTGGCCGTGTTGTGGTTACTGGAATGGGAAAACCGGGGTTTATTGCAAGAAAAATTGCAGCGACATTTGCTTCAACTGGTACACCGAGTCTTTTCTTGCACCCTGCGGAAGCGATTCACGGCGATCTCGGTATGGTGACTAAACAAGATGTGATCCTTGCGATTTCGAATAGCGGGGAAACCGAGGAGATTACGCGGCTTCTTTCTACAATTAAAAAAATCGGAGCTCGGCTGATTGCCCTAACGGGGAATGTGAAGTCGACCCTCGCAAAAAATTCTGACGTGGTCTTAAATGTGGGTTTAGAGCAAGAAGCTTGTCCCTGGAATTTAGCTCCCACGGCTTCGACCACCGCTTCACTTGCCATGGGAGATGCGCTCGCCCTTTGTGTAGCCAAACGGAAAGGATTTCGTGAGGAAGATTTTGCGTTTCTTCACCCCGGCGGCAGCTTGGGTAAAAAATTAATCAAAGTTCGTGATTTGATGAGACATGGAAAGGCCAATCCGATTGTTCGAGGCAATGCAACGGTAGAAAAAGCACTTTTGGCGATTACCAGCGCGCGGGCAGGCTCATGTACGATTGTCGACCACAACGGAAAGTTGAAAGGAATTTTTACAGACGGCGATCTCAGGCGTCATTTGAAACAAAACGGCGTTTCAATTCTCTCAAAACCCATTGCGCCGCTTTCGACCAAACGGCCTGTTGCAATCGAAGAAAATAAATTGGCGGCTGAAGCACTTCAACTGTTGCGGGACCGAAATATTGATGAACTGCCTGTGGTTGATCGGAAAGGCCGAGCCGTGGGTCTTTTGGATGTCCAAGATCTTTTAAAAGCCGGTTTTGTGTGATTGGAGCTTGAGCGTTGGCGAAATATAAACCTTATCGGTTTTTGCTTTACCTCGGCTTGGAATTTTTGCGGCATTTGGTTTTGGTCTTACCAAGGCGCGTTAATCATGCTTTAGCCGCAAGCATCGGATTCAGTGCTTACTGGGTTCTTCCAAAAGAGCGTGCCAAAACGCTTCGGCATTTGAAGGAAGCCTTTGGGGAAGAAAAATCAAAAGACGAATTTTTAAAAATTGGTCAGGGTGCTTTCGTTCATTTAGCTAAATCGGCGATCGATGTCCTTTCGTTCCCAAAGCTAAACCGCAAACGAATTGAGAAGCTCGTTCGTTTGGAGGGCGGTACCACCGAGAGGTTGGATCGGGCTTTGGCCCGCGGCAAAGGTGTCATCGCGTTGACCGGGCATCTTGGAAATTGGGAGCTTTTGGCTTCTTATTTTCGTTTTTTGGGTTATCCGGGATGTCTGGTAGGGCGAAAAATTTATTACGGACCCTTTGACGAAGTTTTGGTGACACTCAGGCGAAGTGCTTTGGTAACCACCGTTTATCGGGATGAGTCGCCGCGTCAGATTTTGACAGAGCTTCGTCAAAATCATGTTGTTGGAATGTCGGCCGATCAGGATATCGATAGTTTGGAAGGCACTTTTGTTCTTTTTTTTGGCAAGCCGTCTTGGACGCCCATTGGGCCAGCTAAGATTGCCCTCGCAAGCGGCGCTGCCATTGTGCCTGCTTTTATGATCCATGAGGGAGACCATTACCGGCTCTTTATTGAAGAACCAATTGTTCCGATGGATTGTGATTCAAAAGAAGAAGCAATTAAACTGATGACCGAAGCTTGGTCCCAAGTGGTTGAACGTTATATCCGCCTTTTTCCGAATCAGTGGGTCTGGATGCATAACCGTTGGAAAACCAAAGTCGAATTTAAATCAGGCTTAATGCAGCCTCGTTCTTTGGAGGAAGTAGCTTTATGATCAAAAAGTTTGTCGCAGCTTCGGCTGTTTTAATTTTAGCCTACCTTGCTTTAATTGAGTGTAAGTTATGGTTTCATGCCCGCCATGATGCGAAATTCGGAAAAAATCATGCTCAGCAGGAGCAAAAGGAAACCGCTCAGCGTGTTTATAGTTTTTCGTTTTCTAAATATACCGAAGACGGCGAGAAAGAGTTGGAGATTGAAGGGGATTCAGCTGATATTTTTTCGAAAAACGTGGGTCTGATCAATGTAATCGCCAAAGCCTATGCGGAAGAATCGCCAGTTACGATCACGGCCGACCAAGGTTCGCTCGATCGTTCAACAAGTGAAATCCTTTTAAATCGGAATGTCGTGGCCACTACAGAAAACGGTACGCGGTTAATGACCGAACAGCTTGAAATCAATCCGAATGATAAACGAATGGAAACAAAAGCAGAAACCAAAGTCAAAAAGGACAATATTCATATTGAAGGCATAGGAGCAACCAGCGATTCTCAATTGAGTAAGGTAACTTTTAAGAAAAACGTCACCGTTGTCATCCAAGATCCAGACTCTGAATCGCAGTCTCCAACGATTATTACTTCTGACGGACCTCTCGAGGTAGATTACAAACGCAATCTTGCTCACTTCTCAAAAAACGTAGTAGCGCATCATGCTCAAGGAACGCTGACAGCCGATTATATGGACGTTGTTTATCAGAAGGACACGCGGCGAGTCTCAAAAATCATCGCGCGTGGGAATGTGATCATTGTGAGCAAAGAAGGGAATAAAACGTTTAGTGACAATGCTGTTTACCTGGCAAAAGAAGAACGGGTGATACTGGGCGGTGATGTCGAAGCAGAGTATCGGTCGCAGGAATCCGGCTTGGGTAAAAATTTTTAGGGGGAGTGCTTGAACTTACTAGAAACAGAAGGTTTGTCCAAAAGTTATAAGAGCCGTTGCGTCGCCAATCAAGTTTCGATTCAAATCTCAAGAGGCGAAATTGTAGGGCTTTTAGGCCCAAATGGGGCGGGGAAAACAACTACTTTTTACATGGTAGTGGGGGTAATTCAGGCTGATAGCGGCCGGATTCTTTTTCGCGGGGAAGAAGTCACTCATTTACCGATGTACCGCCGCGCAAGAATGGGAATGGGCTATCTTTCCCAAGAGCCTTCCATTTTTCGGAAGTTGACGGTGGAAGAAAATATTATGGCGATTCTCGAAACTCTTGATATTCCACGTTTGGAGCGAAAAAAAAGACTTGAACGTCTTTTGGAGGAATTGGATATCAGTTACCTTGCCAAAAACAAAGCTTATACGCTTTCTGGGGGAGAACGTAGGCGGCTTGAGATTACACGCGCCTTGGTGACAAATCCCTCATTGATTTTGTTGGATGAACCATTCAGCGGAGTCGATCCCATTGCAGTATTTGAAGTCCAAAAGATTCTTCAAAGGCTAAAGTCTCAAGGGCTCAGTATTCTTTTGACTGATCATAGCGTCAGGGAAACCCTTGCTATTACCGACCGGGCGTATATTATGTGTGAAGGCAAAATAGAAGTTTCCGGTTCCTCCCATTTTCTATCTACCGATAAGAAAGCCAGAGAAATTTATTTAGGTGAACGTTTTGTTTTTGACGTGGTGAAATCACGCAACTTTTGACGGAGGAAAACTTGAATGAAGATTTCTGAAGTATTGGATAAGC
Organism: Candidatus Omnitrophota bacterium; assembly: GCA_016206955.1. Taxonomy (GTDB): domain Bacteria; phylum Omnitrophota; class Omnitrophia; order Omnitrophales; family Danuiimicrobiaceae; genus 01-FULL-45-10b. The sequence continues at coordinate 2,352 of JACQQO010000105.1, read as the reverse complement.
GGGCAATTAAAATCGGTCTCAGTGCGACCACAAAAGAAGACGTGTTAAAAGAGTTAGTCGATGTTTTAGCGCAAGTTGAAGACATCGGCGATCCAAAGGGAATCTTAAAGGCTCTTATCGAACGCGAAAATTTGGGCTCTACCGGAATTGGCCAAGGGATTGCAATCCCACATGGAAAGACGGACAAAACCAGCCGCCTGGTTGCCGTTTTAGGAATTAGTAAATTCGGGGTCGATTTTGATGCTCTCGATGGAGAACCCGTTTACATTTTTGTTCTGTTGGTAGCGCCCAAAGCCACGGCGGGCCCGCATTTAAAAGCGCTCGCTCAAATTTCTCGTCTTCTTCGTGATACTTATTTTTGCGAATTGCTCAGGAAGTGTAAAACCCCAGAAGAAGCATACAATCTCATCAAGACCGAAGAAGAAAAAAAGCATTAACGTTTTTTGTAATCAACCCATGTGAGTTGTTTCATGCCTTATCTTTCCGTACAAAATTTCTTCGATGGAATTAAGGATCGGCTAAAGCTGAGTCTTCTTACCCCCACGGTACCACTCACGCGTAAGATACATTCCCTTGAAGTTCATAGGCCCGGTCTTGCTTTTTCTGGATTCTATGATTATTTTGCGTTTGATTGTGTTCAAATTCTAGGGAAAACCGAGATTCGTTTCCTGAAGAAATTGCAGGACCGAAGAAGACAAATCAATCTCCGCCGTTTTTTTTCTTATCGAATTCCTTGCATCATCATTTCCAAACAGCAAACGGTTCCAAGGGATTTTTTGGAACAGTCTATTCATTCCGCTATTCCTATCTTTAGATCGCCCTTTCGAACTGCGCGTGTCGTCAGTGAGGTGGCCGTTTATATTGAGGAAGCCAGCGCACCGGAAACGTCCATTCATGCCACGTTAGTTGATGTTTATGGAGTAGGGGTACTCCTTTTGGGCAGAAGCGGAGTTGGAAAATCGGAATGTGCTCTTGAACTGGTAGAGCGGGGTCACCGATTAGTGGCCGATGACATGGTAGGAATTCGCGTTGAAAATCGGATTCTCATGGGGCGCTCCAACGAAACGCTTCATCATCATATGGAAATTAGAGGACTTGGAATTATTGATATCAAATCTATTTTTGGCGTCGGTGCAGTTTTGAGATCGAAGCGTATTACCTTGGCCGTGACGCTTGAGCATTGGAAAAAAGAGCGCGAATACGAACGTTTAGGCCTTGAGGATCGGGTCCATGAACTCTTGGGGATTAAAATCCCTCATTTAATTATTCCAGTTCGTCCGGGACGAAATATTCCTATTTTGGTTGAAACGGCTGCCCTAACCCAGCGTCTTGTGAATATGGGGACGCATCCGGCTAAAGAGTTCAATCAAAAATTAATTGAGTCCATGCAGTCTTTACGGGAAACGGATTAGAAGATTCCGCCACCATGAAATTTTTCAGATGGTTTTATCCTGGGATCGGAATTAAGCGGTGGGTCGTATTGGCCGCTTTTGGCCTCGGCATTATGGTTGTTGTCGGTCTTTCTGCCGTTAAGACGATTTCTCAGCACAGCGCGCTTTTAGCCAGCTTTGCTACCGCTTTACTCATTTTTGGCATTTTTCTGGTTTACACAGCCCTGAAAAATATTGTTCGGATTTTTGTGAGAGCTTTAATGCCTGAACCGCCGGAGGATTTAGCTAATATTGTTTATCAAAGCAGAAAACGGAATTTTTTAATGCGAGGACCACGGGTGGTTGTCATTGGAGGTGGAACAGGATTAAGCGTTCTTCTTTCCGGGATTAAAGCCTACACCAATAATATCACAGCCATCGTGACCGTAACGGATACAGGTGGAAGTTCGGGAAGGCTTCGAGATGAACTCGATATTTTGCCACCCGGCGATATTCGAAACTGTTTGGTGGCTTTGGCGGATGCCGAACCTTTGATCCGAGATTTGTTTCAGTACCGTTTTGAAGAAGGGGAGGGACTCAGAGGTCATAGCTTTGGAAACTTGTTTATTACGGCCCTTTCTATGGTGACCGGCGATTTTGAAAAAGCCATCAGGGAATCAAGCAAAGTATTGGCCATCCGCGGTCGGGTGCTTCCATCAACGCCTGACAAGGTGACCCTTGTCGGCGAATTTTCAGATGGCACGGTTGCCGAAGGCGAAACGATCATTACCGAGATTCGCAAACCTCTCAAGCGAATTTCCTTACGTCCTGCCAATTGCCGCGCGACCGAAGAAGCACTTGAGGCCATTCAAAATGCAGATTTAGTTGTGATGGGGCCTGGAAGTCTTTATACAAGCATTCTTCCGAATCTATTGCTTAAGGATATCTCGAGTGCCGTTTTAGAATCCGATGCCTATAAGAT
>JACQQO010000096.1 GCA_016206955.1 Candidatus Omnitrophota bacterium | reverse complement strand
GGGATGGATGGGAAGGACAAAACTGAAAGGCCAACCTTTCCAGCTTGAGTTTCAGGGAGAAAAATTGACAGGCATTTACCTCGCCAAAAATCTTTCGTACTTCGAGTTACAGCAGTTAAGAGATCAACTGAAGGACTATTTTCGCAGGACGATCGAAAATTACCGCACTATTTTCAATCAAGATCCTCAGAACGTTCCAGCGCGCGTGGAGCTCATCAGAATTTACCGAACGGTTCAAAGTTATCGAGGCGTCTTTAGCATGCTTGAGCGCACCCTTCAGGCCGACCCCGGCAACCGAGGCGCCTGGCGCGAAGTGGCAGACACGCTCGTCTTTCTCGGCCGCACACAATTTGCGGTAGAAAAAATAAAGGGTACCATCTTAGGCGAACTTCCAGGATCCGTAAGGCATCTTCCCGAAAGTCAGCAAGAGGTGAAGAGCATCTTTAAGGAGATCGCCCAAGCCATCCCAGAGTACGCCCGCGCCGAGGTGCGGGAGATAAATCAAATACCAACTTTGGCTTCGAGGCGAGATACTCTTTGGGCTAAATTGGGAAATGCAATTCTCATTGCATCTTCAACGCTTGTGAGACGTACCTCAACGGCTGAGAGCCTTTCTTCAACGGCTGATAAACGCCCTGGAATTGGAACAACTATTTCTAAAATCGTTCGAAATTCACTTCTCAGGCTTTCAATGAGCGTCCCCACTTCGGTGACTGTGTATTTATCTTTGAAAAGTTTACTCGGTTTCATCAATAACCTTCTTTCTTTAATGATGGGGACGGGAGGAGATCGAAGATTATTCTGGGAACCCGTTTTTGTCAAGATTAAAATTCCCGCCCGCGCCGAGGTGCGCAGTGGGGAAGCAGGTTCGCAACAAATAACGACACCTGAAATTTCACCGACAATTCAGAGAATTCAAACATGGGTTCAAACCCATCAAGGTTCATTTCTTGAAAAAATTTACGAGCTTATCGGCAATGACCCGAGTTGGTCCCTCATCGGGACGGATCGGGGTTTGGAGGTCATCGGAAAGAAGCAGGGTTGGAAGATGTGCAGACCTGCAAGCATTGCTTTATCGAGAATCCTATCAGAACAAACGGGCTTGCCGATCGGGCAACATCTTTCGGGCAATCATATCGAACTCAAAGTTGATATTTATGATCCAGGAATTCCCGAGGAAGTGGAAGAGAATACCTATATCAAGATATTTATTGACGGAAAAATAATTTATCTCGATCCTGTGTACAATCTCTTGCGCGACCGATCCAAGCGTATGATTGAACTGAGAGTATTTGATAATGATACGGCTGCTATTGAGCATCTAAAACGTGAGTATCATTTGAAACCTTTCGATCCGAATCATTCAGGGATCGCTCAATTTGGGGCGTTTAAAGGGCTCAAACCAGAAGACATTCAAAAATATCATGGCGCCTTGGAAGAACAAATAAATGCCGCCGATTGGGGTTCTCCCAGCCGAATTCAAATCACAGGCCCAGACGGAACAGTTTCTGAAATGAGAGTGGTAGGAGAGTACATTGGTTCTACTTTGAAGGTGATAGAGCATTTTAGTCCCGGACGACTGGATGGAGAAGAGAACGAGCTGCGAGCGGCTAAAGACCCGCGAGAAGAAGCAGAAAACGCTTTTTGGAAAAGTCTAAAGGAGCGTTACGGCCGCTATGATGAAGGGGAACGTCGCAAGATTGGTGAGAATATCCTTCGAGTATTGAGGAATGTATCTCTCGAAGATTTTTCAGATTTAATGAAAACTTTGGATGCGGTTCTGCATCAGATCGATATAAAATACCGTTTTATTTTTTATAAAGTTGCTGATTGGAAAACAGATTTTTCTAGGGAGCGTCCAGATCGTAATATCGCGTTTTATGAAATTGCGATGCAGATGTCTTCTGATAACAGTGGGTCTTACGTCTACAATCCAGGGCAGAGGAATAAATTCAAAGCTGCGATCGAGGCATATTTTAACGCTTTAGAACGAGAAGTAAGACCAACCCTTTTAGACCGTCTCGGCACATTCTTTAAAATGCGCCGCCCCGAGCTGCGCGAAAAAGTGGATCTGGAAACTGTGCGGGAATTAGCGGAGCAATACGGGTTAGAAAATGAGGATCTGCAGTGGTGGGCCGACCGAGAAATGTCTGAGAAAGCAATCGGGCAGGCACTTGCCACGCGAGCCGCTTTTAAAATTGCGGCTGAGAGATCTGATGGTAGCCGCGCAGAAATGCGAATCGAACCGGGCGCGGCTGTCGCTGCGATTCGAGACTTTTTACAGTATTTCGATTCAATCCGTTCAAAATTAGAGCAGATTCCAAATGGAACTTCTAGGGAGAACGAGATTGATGATTATTATCAAATGTTAACTGACTTAGACAAGAAAGTTCGATCGATGAGAAATGCTATTCCGCAGGACGTTTTCATCCGGGTCATTGAGGATATTTTTCCTAACCAAATTCTAGCGATTCAAATGTTTCTCAAACTCAAAGATTTTGAACTCGCGAGGAATGCGCTCGCAAATCTTTTCAAAGCCCGAGTTGATTTGGAAGACATACTTAACCGTTCGGACAATGAACAAATGTTTATGGAGTATCTCCTCCTAGCTAGAAAATCAAGCGAAGGTTTTGATCTTTCCCGTCTTCCACCCCGCGCCGAGTCCGTTCGACTTCGCTCAGGACTCGGCTCTGAGCAACTGAAGGACGCCGAACGGGCCGAGATGCGCCAATCACATGCCCAAGTGTTAAAGGGAAAGCTGAGTCAGGCGGAAGTGGAATACTTGCATGAGTTTAATCAAATGCACGGAATGGAAGAGGAAGGACTCCTGAGCGCGATCCAAAAAAAGATTGATACCAACGAAGGAGAAGTTCGAATTCTGGATCTTGGCAGCGGGCCGGAAGTCGCCTTATTGAGGATCATCCAAAAAATATTTGGTGATCAAGTCGAACTTACCACCGTAGACAAGCTGCCGTACAGAAACCGCTCACCGGGTATTGATTATTTGCAAGGAAATGCATTGGAGATTCTTAAGAATTTAGCACTTCAACATAGACAATTCGATATCATTCTCTCCCACCGCGCTTTTCACCACTTTAAAGATTCTGAAAAGTCTCTCTTACCCGCTTTACGAAGCACGCGAGATTTGATTGCGCCTGGCGGTTGGGCTTCTATTCATATCCATGAATTTTCTACAAACGTACCGCAGAGTTTCGATTCCATTAAAAGCAACTTAGGCGGAGGAGACATCCTGGTGGATCATGTTATTGGTTCGCATGAAGTAGAACCAGTTCAAGATAGTTTGGAATATGAGCCCGGTGAAAGTACCCATCCGCAGATTTTTCCTATCGATGTCGTTTTTATGTCCCGTCCTGAGCTGCGCGCCGGCGGCGCGGCGGTTTTGGGTCAGGCCATAGTAACCGAAGCAGAGCCGTACTGGATTACGTTCAATGGCAAAAAAACCGAATATCGAATCAAAATGGTCACATCCGAAGAAGACTTTATCGAGACGAATCGGTTGGTGAATCAAACTTATCAAGCAGAACATTATTTGAAACCGGGTGATGATTTACAGGGTTTTCCGGATCAACACAACCGGCTTGATGAGACTCGGATATTTGTTATCAAGGATGATGAGGGAAACATGCTTTATACATTATCCGTTTTGGTGAGCGATTCTGTATTAGGTTTGCGTTTAGGTCAGCAAGGTGAAAACATCGCCAGGGAATATCTTGATTTGAAACGCCGAACCGCCCAGTTTAGCGCATTAGGAGTGGATCGCGACCTTATTAGCAAACTTATCCGCGAACGCAAAATTTCGAAAGAGCAGGCATTTTCAATGTTAATGCAGCTTTATCTAACGGCTTATTCGTATTTGAAAACTTTGGAGAACCCGCCGCGCCAAATCATCGCGGTAGTCAATCCGGAAGACCATGCGCATGATCACTTTTACATCAAGATGTTTGGTTTTGTCGCTGTGAATGGAACTTATAAGCTCGGCGAGAACATGCCTGCTGTTATATTAAAGCTGAATATGGGCAAACGTGTTGAACGAAAGTTTAATCGTAGCCGTCGAGCACAGCATTGGTTGGGCAATGTCATTCGAATGCGTGCTGAAATGGAAAGAAAGATGGAGTCCTGGACCCGTTTAACTCCTGATAATAACGCGCTTTCGAACGCGGCAGAGGAAGCATTTGGCGCCGAAGGTTTCATTCGGGGACAAATCGATGTGGCCAAAGCGCTCGAACTTCAACCTGTGCGTCCCGAGCTGAGAGCAAAACCGTCAAGTTTGGAGCAAGTTTTGATCGATATTCAAATAGCGATTAGCGAAGCGGATGAAGCGTATCTTCCGCGCCCCGGCCAGTCTCCAGATTACAGAGCAGCTTTCATCGGTTATTGGCAGGCGATGTTCTTGATCGAAACGATGGAGAAGAAACACGGGCTCGAAACCTTGCTGGAGCAGTGGGCGAAGACTGATGGAATGGGAAACACGCTTTGGACAATCGCTCGTTTATACATTTATGCCCTCGATTCTTTTTTCAATTTAAAAGAGGAAGTTATTTTAGAAAAAGAATCCGATACCTTAGACAAAGGCGAGATAGAAGACCACAAAGAAACAGTTTCTATCTTTTTAAAAGACATACCCCACTATTTTGATCGAGCTTCCTTTTATCTGGAACAGCTCGATCTGTGGTTGCGCCATCCCCAATCGAAGAGGGTAAAGGAATTTAATGACGTTTTGGCTGATCTGAGCTATTACCAAAGAATGGTTAAAACTAAGCTCAGAGAAAGATTGGATGATGTTTTACGGGAGATGGCACAGGCCAAGGCGCCCTATTCATTTTTGGAAGGGATGCTTACTCCAGAGTTAATGCGAAGCAACCCGAGAGTGAGGCAATTGTTAGAAGGTCCCAAACCTATTGGAACAAAAACTCAACTCAAAGAGTACAAGCGCAAGCAAGCGTTATTTGAAAGTAGAAAGAGTGCAGTGGAGATGCTCTTTAGAGGAAATCGCAGGTCTATCTTAGCGGCCGGTAAACGCTTTGTGAAACTTTATCGTGAGTACTCGGAAGATCAAAATAGATTGAAAGCATTAGGGGAATCTGCCGAATGGTTTGAGAACGCAAAGAAGAGTGTCGATATCGCCATCTTTTTAGGCTGGCATTTTTATTTGGCTGCGCGCGCAAAAACCCGCTCCGAGCTGCGCGCGGTGGATGATTCAATGGCTTCGCGTCTATTTATAGGAGGCATTTCAGTTGAGAAAGATGGAGATCAAGAACAGGCATTAATGGCAGGAACCGAACCAGTGAAGATTCTTCAGGATTTCTCGATCCCTGAAATTGGCAATGCACGCGCCACCGAAATGATCAATCGAGCGCTTCATTTGGTTCTGACTCGTTCCCAAGAGTTTCAGCCGCCTTCTTCCTCTGTGCATTTTCCGAAGGTAATGCTCGAGAAGTTGTATAAGCGCAACGTTGGTGCTCAAATTGCCCGAAACACAGGCAAGCTTGTAACACTGAATCGTTCCGGTGATGGAAGTTTCCTTCTCGAATTCGATAGCGTTCTGTTTGAGGGGGATAAGCAATATGAAGAAGAAGTCGTTACCTTGCTTTCATATCAAATTGCGTCCATGATCGATCGCATCTTTCTCGCTGATTTCCTCACAGACCGAAACATCAAGATGCCAAGAATAGGCGAAGAAATTCTGTTGCTCTATCGGGATATCGCACGGCTGAATTTATCCCCAACGGATCGTGATAAGATATATGCGCTGCTTCAAGCGAAAGACCATCCTTATTTATCACAGATCGATCCGAATTTGTTATCGCAGATTGATCCAGCCTTGACCTACAATGGTTTAATTCATACAGGAGACTTCTTCAATATCGGCAGTACATTAAGGCCTGTTTGGTTCGATCGCATTTCTGACTACATTCAATCCTATTCGGCTGTCGATCTTATTTATCCTCGCTGGTTTCAGAAAGAGGCTCCAATTTCGTTCGAGGATTTTCTAGCAGTTATGACTTGGTACGAAAGTTCTCTGCGCTATTGGTTAGAAGATCCAGCGGTGATTCACGACGATGAGACTGGGATTGATTTTATCTTCGATACAAAAATCAGACCCGTCGAAGCAAATAGACGCCAAGGATTTGTGGCGTTAATAATCAAAAATCATTCAATCCTGTCCGAAGGGCTTGAGTCAATCTACCGTCAGGAAATGGGGTCAAGTCAACTGCAGGCAATTCGGGCCCTTGATCCTCAGGCGGATATAGAAAAAGTGTACGTTCGATCAGTGGGGTCAGGGGGGTATAAGAAATTCTACTATGTTTTAATTATTCCGAAAGCATCTTCACGGATCGCCGGACCTTTGGAATTTGGCCTACCGCTGTATAACGATGAGTCTGAATTGATGACTTCAGCGAAGTCTCCCTATTTGCGAGGAGAGCGCTACTGGCTTGAAAGGATTGCGAAACATGAACCTGGGCTGGTAGCAGGCGTTGGAAGCAGGGAGGATCGAATTTTTCCTGAGCAAGATGAATTTAAGCCGACGGACCCGCCGCGGTTACTGCCGACGGCAATTATGGAGTACGCAGGGGCAGATATCGAGCAGCTGATGTTGTCCCGGACGATTTCCGTTGAAGGAAAAAAGCGCCTGCTTCGTTTCGCGTTGAGCAAGATGTTGCGAATCCATTTTCGAATGGGTGGATTTATTAATATTCATGACCCCAAACTTGCCAATATTGCGTCTCGTAATTGGAAGTTAAAGGGGTTTGATTTCGGAGAACGGTTGGGCGGTTTGGTTGGGACTCAAGATTTAACCGCGATTAATCCGGCTTATTTATTGGAGTATGCTTTTTACTTTTGGCATGTACCTACAGATGCTTACGTGATGGATCTCATGGATCTAAGCAAGCGCACGTCCCTCCCAGAGGTCGACTGGGCAGATGTTCAAAAGAAATGGTCTGCGGCGCAGCCACAAGTGGAGATGCGGCCGGCGCAAGTGTTTGATTTCATTCGTAGCCTTGGCATCCCGCCTGACGCTAGGCTTGAATCCTTAAATAGAGATCGCGTGGTGAAAATCATAGACGCGCTGTTGGCTTATCAAGGTAAGCTGACGGGTGATTATTTGGTATTGATCAAAACTCTCGCTCAAATGTACCCACGTTATGATTTGATAGAAGGTAAACCAATCCAGTTGGCTTTAGATTCCGAACTAAACTATGTGTCGACTTTGGCTACGATCCGCCAGGAAGCATATGACAAAAGCTATTTGCTGGACGGAGTGATCGATGTATTTACGCGAACCAAGTATGAAAAAGAGCTTAGCCTCAAAGAGCAAGATGAGCTAGAGGAACAGCGACGTGAGCTTGGCAAACAGCTGGTCCAAGTTCTCGCCGAGAATCGATATACGAATTTCTCGCCCCAGACCGTTGCCTTTATTCGCTCCTATTTGGAAACCGTGGATAGTACGTTCAAGCCTCCAACGGTCCCATCGACTAGGCCGCCTATTCAGGAGGTAAATTGGGAACAGATCAATGAACTATGGAATTTTGTCGACGGCTCAGATCAGTGGCGTGAGATATTTAAGGAAGAACAGGACATGAGCAGCTTTGCCATTGTTTCTGGCAAGCGATTTGTGGAAGGCAAAACACTTGGCCAATTATTGTCCTCGCCGGATCAAATCCAATCATTACTGGAGGGTATCCGAGACAGCTTTTACACGCCTGCCGAACCGACGCTTGCTTTGATCCGCAAGCTTCATTTGATCTTTCAACCTGATCGTGATTTGCCGGAGGCAATTCGATCTCGCGAGGAATATAGTCAATGGATTGATTCGGTAATAAGTGCAGTGCAAGCTTCGGCCAAAAGATCCGAGTCCCGCGCCGAGGTGCGGATAGGTCAAGAGGTTCGCCAGAGACTGGAACGATTACGTTCGCAAATGCATGAGCCAGATTTTGTAGCCAATTTCATTGGCCAATTCGGCTCTTTTCTGGCAGTGCGTGAAGCAGGCTTGAAAAAGGAAAGCTTTAAACGAATTTCGGATCTCGGTCTCGCCAGACAATTGCTGATCGATATTGATGCGATTCATGACGAAGCGATTGATGGGGTTTATGGCAAAGCCATGTCCAGCGAAGAGGAAAGTCGATTCTTAGAACAATTTATCGACATAGGTAAGGGATTAAGGTTTGCGGTTACTTCGAAGGCTTTTCGCGATCAGATTGACGAAGCTAAAGTATCTCGATCTCAAACTTTACTTGAAGAAGTTCGTAATTTGGCTTTGACCTTGTCTAGACGATTTGGCGCGACCGATCAATATGACAACACCGTATTCGACGGTATAGTGGAGAGTTCTGAACTGCCTGAGGATTTAGCGAAATTGCCTGATTTAGGTGAGGAAAAACGTCCCGAGTTGAGGCTCGCAAATCATATGGTTCAATTTGCACGAGGGCTTCAATCAGTTGAACTAACCGTCTTCGCGGTGGAATTAAATGTGGCATTGAAAAAGGGTGTGACGGTTGAACAACTTAAATTGCTTGCTCAGAACCGTTTGATGGATGAGTCTGGAAAAATTCGCGGGCCTGTGACTGAGGCGATCAAAGAAAAATTAATTGCATTGAGCCGAGAGCAAAGACCTCTTGATCAGAGCGATGTGATGAAAGCGATCAATGATGTTATGGTGGAGCAAGGTTTCGGGCGTCTTCCAGTTGAGAGTTTGATTTCAAGTGACACAGAGCTGCAAGCGTCAGTAGTTCGAATGACGGGCATTTTGAATCAGGCCATTCACTCTCGGAAAATGAGCGGTGAGGCAACCGCCGTTGCTTTGGAGGAAACCATATCGGCGTCATCTGCTGACATTGCAAAGAGGATTTATAACGCGATTGTGCAAATCAATCGCAGCACAGTTATCTCTTATCGTCTCTCAGAGGCACAGTTTAACCGTATTCGGCCCGAGCAGCGCCGAACGGTCGTCCAAGCTTTGGCTGAATCAGCTGCAGATGCGGTCCACTTAAACAAATTTGTGATCGTAACTCTTAAGCTTCCAAAGCAAGCTGTACCGTTTGCGCGGATTAAATTGCCGCAGCGCTCAGAAGTGAGAGCCATTGAATCAGGGTCTCGTGAGCTATCATTTGTGAATAGGACAAATCCTAATTATTTGCAAGCGCTTGGAATGCGGCCGGTCATTGTTGTGGTTGAAGAACACAGCACAGAAAGCGATTACTCTTTACTTTCTAACGATTATCTCGATGGCAAGCCGATGGATTTAAATATTTCTGAAGATTCTGCAGCGCAGCTTCTTACCGCGGCCTTGGCGTATGTTGCTTTGACTGAACAGGCTGCTAAGGCTATCGCGGTTTTGGATAGCGGCAACTTGAAGGTCAGAAGTCAGGAAGCACTTTTAGAATTGGTCCGTCTGGTTGGTTTGATGATGGGCCGTGTCCGCGAGGAAGCTTTGGCCGCCCGCGCGGCGTAGTAAAAAAGTTATAAGTTCTAAGTGTTAAGTTTTAAGTAATTAAAGCAGTTCTCGTAGCTTCTGTCTTAATTTTCGATCACGTTTTGAAGCAGATTTTAATGTGAGTTCGCGTATTTGTTCCAACCATTCTAATTTTTTCTTAGGAGGTATCTTCATCCATCTTTTAAGGCGTTCTTCATCACTTTCCCATTCAAAGTTTATTTTCTTCTCACAGCTTTTAACCATATTTTACTTTTTGTTTTTGGAATTCTCTTAGGATTTCTTCGTAAATGATCATCAGCAAATCACGCGGCTTTCTTGCGTTGATTTTTGCTTTCAATCGCGAGCTTGAGGCCGATTGCACTTAATAAGTTTTTGAGGGTGGCGAGCTCCGGATTTCCTTTTGCGGATAGCATCCGGTAAATATGTTCGCGGCTGATTTTAGAAAGCCGAGCTATTTTGGTCATGCCGCCGTAAGCTTCGATGACATTGCGTAAAGCAAGTAAGAAAACCCTCTTATCTTCGTCTTCAAGCGTTGCGTTCAAATAACCTTCTGCTCTTGCAGGGTCTTTTAATCTTTTGATTAGATCATCATGATAAGTCGGAATTTTCTTTTTTTTCATTTTCTTTGTCCTTTGTAGGATTGCCAGTATAGTTGTGCTGTTCGAATATCTTTTTCTTGTGTAGATTTGTCTCCTCCGCAAAGAATCAGGATGGCCATTTTCATGATTTGTCCGAAATAAATCCGATAACCAGGTCCATAGTATATTTTCAATTCGAAGACACCGCCACCAACAGGCTCGCATGTTCCAAAATTCCCAACCCATAGCCGTGTGAGCCGTGCATCAATGATGTCTTTTGCTTTAACATCACGTAAGGATTCTGCCCACTCCTGGAAAGGGATTCTTCCATCGGCTGAGACATAATAAAGAAGCTTCCATTCAGGTTCGCTCAATCAAATCTCCACAAGTGTAATATATATATC
>JACQQO010000097.1 GCA_016206955.1 Candidatus Omnitrophota bacterium | reverse complement strand
ACTTCGGAAAAAATTCGATTGGAAAAGTTTTCCGTCATTCTTCATCCTGGCAAAAGCCAACCTGAAGAGTACATCAGTCACTTGCTTGTTGAAAGGCATAATGGACAGATCAAACGTCATGACCTTAAGGTAAATCATCCGGTGATGATCGGATTCACCAAGTTGTTTCAAATGCGTTATCGTGTTGAGATTTTAAGGGTCGATCTTCGAGCCTATCGAAATAAAACTTTAATCGAACATCTTTCTCTGAAACCCGGAGAATCCAAAACGTTATCCGAAGAAACCTTTTCTATTCGCATTGACGATGTAATTCCAGATTTTACGATGAACAAGGAAGGGAAAGTGGCAAGCCGCTCTCCCTATTTTCAAAATCCGGCTGTTTTGGTTACAGTTTTTGGAATTGATCCCTCAGGAGAACGCAAAGTATGGGCATTTCAGGATTTAGTTCCGCACGAGAAAGATAAAGAGGAATGGTCTTTTTCAGTCGAGAAAATCAAAAAGCGATATATTTCTGGAATTAAACTCTCACGAGATCCCGGGGTTCCTTTGGCTTATTCTGGTTTTATCCTTTTGATTTTTGGTGCTTTTGTCGCAAGCTTCGTCATTCCCCGCGAGTTAATTCTTTCCTTTAGTCCCGCGTTGGATGGCAAGGAAACCCGAATGGAAATACAGGGTTATAAAACAAAAGACACGTTTGGACTTCAAAGAGAACTCAAAAGCTTAAGTGCGAGGGTCGCCAATATTCTTACGGGAAAGGATTCATGAATATTGGTGTTTTAGTTTTAGCTTATCTTTTTTTTGGAGTGATTTGCTTCCTTGCCTCGGCTTCGGAAAGAAAATTTCTTTTGTCTTTTTCTTTTTTAACTGGGCTTTCGATTTTAGCTCTTCATGGGATATGGATTATTTTGCGGGGGATTGAATCAAAGCATTTACCGCTAACGAATACGTATGAAACGCTTGTGTTCTTAAGTTTCTTGATCATTGCCATTTATTTTCTTACCTTTCGACGTTACCGAATGGTGATTGTAGGAGGGTTTGCGGGCCTTATTGCATCCGTTGTCTTGGCTTTAACTTCTCTTTTATCGCCCGAAATTGAGCCTCTTATTCCTTCATTGAAAAGCAATTGGCTTCTCTTTCATGTCACCTCGGTTTTTATTGGATATTCTTCATTTGCGCTCGCAGCTGCCTCCGCCGCAGTTTATCTATGCTCAGAAATTTTTCAGTCATTTCAGCGGTACCGGTTCTGTTACGGGACAGGTTTTTATTCAAGCCCAAGGAAACAAAACCTGTCCCGGCCAGAACCGGTACCGGAAAAAACATCTGAAACGCTTGAATATTTAGATTGGCTCACCTACCGTTTCATTGCTTTGGGCTTTCCTTTCCTCACGTTGGGGATTTCGCTCGGCGCTGTTTGGGCCAATGCTTCTTGGGGAAGGTATTGGAATTGGGATGCAAAGGAAACCTGGGCTTTCATTACGTGGCTGATTTATGGGATTTGTTTTCATTTACGATATGACAAGAAATATCATGGATGGCCGATGGCTCTTGTAACTTTATTTGGTTTTGCAGCGGTGATGTTTACTTACTTCGGCGTCAACTTTTGGCTTTCCTCATTACATGCGTACGGTTAATGAGCCGTGACGAGCATCACAGACCGATTCAACCACGTCAAATATACTGCCGAAAAATATAACACTATGGTTTCTTTCATTTTTCTATTTTTCCTCCTAGTAGCGCCACGTTTTGCTCTAGCTCAGCCTTCCTCTATAGAAGATAATTCCTGCATCACCTGCCATTCGGATATTTGGGAGAAAGAAGTTCAAGGAAGTGTCCACGCCCGCGAGAATATTCTTTGTCAAGATTGCCACGGCGGAGATCCGACAAAGCTTGATTTCGAAGCCGCGAAGGCACCGGGCACGGGTTTTATCGGGATTCCCAATAAAAAACAAATTGCAGAAACATGCGGAAGTTGTCACGCCGATGTCGAGAAGATGAATTTCTACGGCATCCGCACGGATCAACTCGCGCGTTATAAAACAAGCGGCCACGGAAAAAAACTCTACGAACAAACGGTACCAGGTACGGCCATGAATGACAAAGTAGCCGTTTGCAGCGATTGTCACGGCCATCACAAAGTGCTTCCGATTGCAGACCCCAATAGCCCCGTTTATCCGCTCAATATTCCAAAAACGTGCGACCGATGCCACGGAGATGAGAAGCTCATGTCGGGCTTCGGCCTTCCCGCGGATATGTTCAAAACCTACCAATCAAGCGTCCACGGAAAAGCGCTCTTTGAGAAAAAAGATCTTTCGGCAGCCACTTGCACAAGCTGTCACGGAAGTCATGGAGCCATTCCGCCGGGCGTTAAATCGATCGGAGAAGCGTGCGGGAAATGCCATGTGAATGAAAAGAAATATTTTCTCGAAAGCGTTCATATGAAAGCTGTGGAAGATGGAAAATTTTCTGAATGTATTTCCTGCCACGGCAACCACGGTGTTCAGGTGGCAAACAAATTTCTGTACCGGACGGCATGCGTCCAATGCCACGAACAGGAAAGCGCGGCCGCTCAGGAAGGCGAGAAGATTTTTCAGATTCTAGGGCAGTCCGAAGGAGAACTGAAGGAGGCAGAAGTTTTGGTCAAGCAAGCCTCAATTGAAGGCATTTTTGTCGAAGAGGAACAAGGATCGCTTGAAGAAGCAAAAACAAACGTCATTTCCATGGCACCTCTTCAGCATTCGCTTTCTTCGGCGAGAATTTCCGAGCTTTACGACAAATTTGCCCAAGTCGCCCGCGAAATCAAATCGAGGGTCCGCGAAAAGCGGCAAGTGCTCAAGTGGCGTAAGAGCGCCTTGATTCCCATTTGGATTTTTATTGTGGTGATGGCGATTGCTCTCTGGGTAAAATACAAACGATTGAAGGGACACTAGAGTAATGACTGAAGAATCGAAATCAACAAATCCAGCCTCTTTTGATCGCCCGATGTCTCGCCGGGATTTTATCGATTGGATCATCAAAGGGGGTTTGCTTACCACGCTGGCCGGAATGTTGTTTCCGGCGCTCGCTTACCTTTGGCCCGTCACACGCCGCGGCCCGGCTCATGATATGGTCGAAGTAGGAAGGGAAGATGAGATTCACGTGGGAGGATCTAAAAAGGTGGTTCTGGGCGGGACGGCTTTACTCGTGATCAGGACAGCCACGGAATTTAAAGCGTTTTCGGCCGTTTGCACGCATTTGGGTTGCATTGTCTTTTGGGATAGCGCGAAGCAGCTCATTGCATGTCCGTGCCACGCCGGATTTTTTGATCTCAGCGGGCGCGTCGTTTCCGGGCCGCCCCCTCGTCCCTTGGCGTCGCATCCTGTGAATGTGGTGGACGGAAAAATATTCGTGAAACCTTAAACATGAAAACTCGCATCGTCAATTGGTTTCGGGAACGCTTTGATCTTGAGAAAATTCAAGCTCCTTTGAAATATCAGATTGAAAAGCCGCTTCCCAAAAATATCGGCTGGTTTCATACGCTGGGAAGCATGTCGTTTTTTCTTTTCGTCAGCCAAGTGCTGACTGGAATTTTATTGCTCGTCTATTACCGGCCTACTGTGGATGAAGCCTTCGAAAGCGTCAAATTCATCATGACCAAAGCCTACATGGGATGGCTTTACCGCCAGATTCATGCGTGGGGCGCCAACTTAATGGTGCTGATTGTTTTTTTTCATATGCTCCGCACCTTCGTCACGGGTTCTTTTAAGAAACCACGCGAAATCACGTGGGTATTTGGCGTGATGCTTTTTATTTTAACGCTCGTTTTTGGTTTTACGGGATATCTCCTGCCTTGGAATCAGCTGGCTTATTGGGCGACGACCGTGGGAACGGAAGTGGCAGGATCGATTCCTGTGGTAGGGGAATGGATTAAGACTTTTCTGCGAGGCGGAGATACGGTTGCCGGCGAGACGTTATCCCGGTTTTTTGTTGTCCATGTCATTATCCTTCCCTGGACCGTTTTTGGGATTATTTTGGCTCATCTCGTCTTGGTCCGCTTTCAGGGAATTGCCACGATGGATGCTGTAGGCGTAGAGAAAGAATTAAAAAAAGGCGAGGGGACGCCTTTCTTTCCCCATCATATGTTAAAGGAGGGAATCGTTTTCTTTATCTTATTGGGCGTTTT
>JACQQO010000095.1 GCA_016206955.1 Candidatus Omnitrophota bacterium | reverse complement strand
CGGCGCTCGGACGGCTTCATCCGATCACGCAAACGATTCGCGAAATTTCGGATATTTTCGTCCGTCTTGGTTTTGAGGTAGTCGATGGACGCGAAATTGAAACTGAATTCTACAACTTTACGGCGCTCAATATTCCGCTCGATCATCCTTCGCGGGATGCTTTCGATACCTTTTATACGACACGCGGGCATCTCCTTCGTTCTCAAACTTCGACCGTTCAAATCCGCGTGATGGAAAATCGGAAGCCGCCGCTTCGCATTATCGCGCCGGGAAAAGTGTATCGGCCGGATGCCGTGGATGCGAGCCATTCGTTTATGTTTCATCAAATCGAAGGATTAATGGTAGATGAGCGGACCACATTTTCGGATTTAAAGGGCGTGATTCATCTCTTCTTGCGGAAATTGTTCGGCAAAAATATCAAAATGCGTTTTAAGCCGCATTTTTTTCCTTTTACGGAACCGAGTGTGGATGTAGATATCAGCTGGGGCGGAAAAGGTTGGCTTGAAATTTTAGGAGCGGGTGAAGTGAATCCGGCGGTTTTTCGCACGGTGGGGTACGATCCGAAAAAAGTCCAAGGCTTTGCGTTTGGATTGGGAGTCGAACGGATTGCGATGCTGAAATACGGGATTAAAGACATCCGGCTTTTTTATGAAAATGACCTCCGGTTCTTGAGGCAATTTTGAAATGAAAATATCATTCAATTGGCTTAAAGATTATGTTCGCGTTAAAGGTTCGGCGGAGTCTTTATCGGATCTTCTCACAATGGCAGGCCTCAATGTCGAAAAATCGGAACGCGTAAAAAATGATACGGTTCTCGAAATCGAGGTGACCACAAACCGGCCCGACTGGCTTTCCCATATCGGGGTGGCCCGTGAAATTCATGCGGTATCGGGAAGTCGCCTTGTGCTTCCTTCAATTCAACGCAAAGCCCACGGAAAAACAGAAAAGACTTTCCCCATCTCGATTCCTCACCCTGAATTTTGTCCTTATTATTCTGCCGTGCTTTTGGAAGATGTGAAAAGCGGCGAGGCGCCCGATTTTATGAAAGCACGCCTCGAAGCGTGCGGAATTCGCTCGATCAATTTGATCGTGGATATTACGAATTATGTTTTGCTCGAGTGCGGTCAGCCACTTCATGCTTTTGATGCCGATCGGCTTCACGGAAACAAAATTTCAGCACGTCGCGCGAGAACCGGTGAGAAAATAGCTGCCATCGACGGAAAAATTTATGAACTTGTTTCAGATGACATTGTGATCGCCGACGCTCGTGGGCCCATCGCCATTGGCGGAGTTATGGGCGGCAAAGAATCGGAAGTCAGCGAATCTACGCAAAACGTTCTGCTTGAATCTGCATACTTTGCGCCTTCGCGAATCCGGCAAACGGCTCGCCGCCTTGGACTGGGAAGCGAATCGTCTTACCGATTTGAGCGGAAAGTGGATCCTTTGGGAGTGGATTGGGCGCGGGAACGCGCGGTTGATTTGATTGCCAAATATGCCCTCGTGGGCCGAATCAGTTCTGTGTTCAAAGCGGGGAAGCCGCCTCTAAAAAGCATCTCGATCTCGCTTGAAACTTCCGAAGTGAAACGAATTTTAGGGGTCGAAATTCCTCAAAGCAAAATCAAATCTGATTTAAGCCGCTTGGGACTTCGCGTTTCTGGAAAAGGAAAAAAATGGATGGTTCATGTGCCTTCTTCCCGCTCAGACTTAACTCAACCAATTGATTTGATCGAGGAAGTTGCTCGTCTCTATGGTTACGACCGGATTCCGGAAACCCTTCCGATCGTGAAGCCAATTGAACCGCGAATTGAACCGCTTCTTGATTTGGAAGAAAAAGTGAGAAATTTTTGCGTTGGATTTGGATTTTTCGAAGCGGTTTCATTTAGTCTCGTCGAGCCCGTTCCATTTGATCAGCTTGGCCTCTATTCCAATGAACGCGTCAAACTCATCAATCCTCAAAATAAAGAATTAAATTTGATGCGGCCCAGTTTGCTTTCAGGTTTGATTCAAGCGGTGAGGCGAAATCTATACGTTGGCGAAACCGACGTACGGCTTTTTGAAATTGGGAACCGATATTTGGAAATGGGAACGAGACTCCCAAAGGAAGAGCGCCTGCTCAGCCTTGTGATTTCCGGAGAAGGGCGCCTTCATTGGCTTGAAAAGCGGAGGCCGGCCAATTTCTATGATTTGAAAGGATGTGTCGAAGAATTTCTGAATCAGCTTGGAATTCATTCGTGGGAGGAGCATCCTGCCAATTCAATTTTTCAAGCTGGCGAAGGTATCTCCCTCACTTTGAAAGGGGAGGTCCTTGGATCGTACGGCACCATTTCGGATCGCGCGAGAAAAGTGTATGATTTAGAAAAACCAGCTTTTTATGCAGAGTTAAGCTTAGAAAAAATCCTTCCCTGCATTCAACCTCGCGGCCTCACGAGAGAAATCCCCAAGTTTCCCGCTTCGCCGCGTGATTTGACTGTGATTGTGAACGAAAACGTGAAAGCGGAGGCTATCATTGATCAGATTCGGAAACGAGTTCACGATTTGACGACCAAGATCGAAATTTTCGATTTTTTTAAAGGCGGCCCGATTCCAAAAGGCAAGAAAAGTTTGTCGTTTAGGATTTTTTATCAAGCGAAAGATCGCACCCTCCAAAATGAGGAAGTGAACGCGCTTCATTTTTCCATGATTGACGTGCTCAAACAATCCTTTGGCGCGGAACTTCCGAAAGGAAAGGAAAGCAATGCCTAAGACGGATCTGTTTGAAAAAGGCCACAAAAAATCAGAGGCTCCGCTCGCTTCCCGTATGCGGCCCGAGACTCTTGAGGAATTTATCGGACAAAAGCATCTTTTGGGTGATGGAAAGCTTCTTAAACGCATGATTTTGGCCGATCGCTTGAGCAGCCTCATTTTTTATGGGCCTCCCGGAAGCGGTAAAACAACGCTCGCTTTGATTATTTCCAAAATGACGGGCGCGAAGTTTCGAAGTTTGAATGCCGTTGCAGCCAATGTTCAAGACTTGCGAACCATAATCGAAGAGGCGAAATATTTAAAGGAAGAAAAAGGCCTGAGCACCGTTTTGTTTGTCGATGAAATCCATCGGTTCAATAAAGCCCAGCAAGATGTCTTGATGCCCGATGTGGAAAATGGCGTTCTCATTTTAATTGGTTCTACCACTCACAATCCCTCTTTTTCAATTAATGGGCCTTTACTTTCCCGTTCCACGATTTTTGAACTCAGACCTTTGACAGAAGGAGAATTGATCGAGGTGTTGAAACAGGCGCTTAAAGATTCTGAACGAGGATTCGGAAAACTTAAGATCGAGATGGATCCCAAGGCATTGACACACATGGCCAAAACAGCTTCGGGCGATGCCCGCCGCGCTTTGAACGCGCTTGAAGTAGGAGTTTTGACAACGGTCCCCGATTCAAGCGGCGTGATTCATTTTACACAGGCGGTAGCTGAGGAATCGTGTCAGAGAAGAATTGTCTATTACGATCGGGATGAAGACTACCATTACGATACGGCAAGTGCTTTTATTAAAAGCATGCGCGGAAGCGATCCCGACGCGGCCGTTTACTGGCTTGCGAAGATGCTTTATGCCGGGGAAGATCCTCGTTTTATTGTCCGGCGGATTTTGATTTTGGCTTCCGAAGACATTGGAAATGCGGATCCTCAAGCATTGGTGCTGGCTTCTGCGGGGCTTCAGGCCATCGAATTTGTAGGAATGCCAGAAGCACGCATTATTTTATCTCAGCTTGTGACTTACATGGCTCTTGCGCCCAAAAGTAACGCGGCTTATCTTGCGGTTGAAGAAGCAACGGCGGATGTAGAAAAGGATGTGGCTGAGGAAGTTCCAAATCATCTTCGGGATAAGAGTTACGCAGGCGCTAAACGAATGGGACATGGAGAAGGTTATCAATACGTTCACAAATTTGAAGGGCATTACGTGAAACAGGAATATATCAAACGAAAAGGAACGTATTACCGCCCAACTGCTTTTGGATATGAGAAAGTTCATCAAGAAAGGTTAAAAGAACTTGGAAGGTAATGTCGAATCCCATCGATTTTCATCGCCCGTTTCAAAGTTTCGTCGGAGAAACACCTGCCTTTAAACAAATTATCGAAGTTGCCCAGAAAATTGCTTCGCATGATATCCCCGTCTTGATTGAAGGGGAAAGCGGAACCGGCAAAGAAGCGCTTGCCCGTGCCATTCATTTTTCAAGTCCGCGTGCAAATTCCGAGTTTATCTCGATTGATTGCTCGACTCTTTCTGATTCTTTTTTTGAAAGCGAGCTTGTTGGTTATGTTCGAGGCTCTTTTGCCGGCGCGATTCATGATAAAAAAGGCCTTCTCGAAATCGCAGACGGCGGAACAGTTTTTTTGGCTCACATCGAAAAAATGAACCCCACTTTTCAAGGTAAACTCCTCCACATTTTAAACGACGGCGCCTTTTATAAGATAGGTGGAGTGGCTGAAATTCGGGTTAACATTCGATTGATTGCTGCTACGGAAGAAGATTTAAGGTCCCTTGTTTTGGACGGAAAATTTAGACATGATCTTTATTACCAACTTAATATTATGAGAATCAGCATTCCGCCTCTCCGCGAGCGCCGTGATGATATTTTAATTCTGGCCGATCGGTTTTTGAGCGAAGCTGCGAAGAGAAATCAGGCGGCCAAAAAAGGATTATTGAAAGAGGCACAACTGATCTTAAGATCTTATCATTGGCCGGGGAATATTGATCAGCTTGAGAAAGAAGTCGAAAAAAGCGTGATCTTGGCTGGCTCTAGCTCTAACATCGGCGCCAACCATTTAAACCCTTTGATTGTAAAATACAAACAAAATCCTTTGGATTCGAAATTAATTCCTTCAGGTTCTCTGAAAGACCAAAAACGAAAGGTGATCACCCTCCTTGAAAAAAATGCAATCCGCGAAGCGCTGAACAAAACTTCAGGCAATCGGACTCAAGCTGCCCGCCGCCTCGCCATCTCTCGCCAAGAGCTCATCCGTAAAATCGCTGCTTACAAGATCAAATCCTAATTCCAAATCTGGCAATTTTAGGGTGTAATATTCTTGTTACACTTCTGTAATTTTTTGTGACAATCTTAATCAAAATATAATTTGTAAGTCAATCAAAATAAAGGAGTTATATATTTTTTAAGTCTGTAGGTTGCATTTTAAAGATCCATCGTGTATCCTTATTATTAGAGTTTTTAAAAAGAACTAGAAACATGATTCCGCAGATTATAACGAGACAAATTGGGAAAGTGATGATCATTGACATTCAAGGCGTTTTTTCCGGTTTTTGGGCTTTGCGAGGCAGGAAGAATTTGAAGCGAATTTTGGAACACAAAGGGGGCGAAAAAGTGATTTTTAATTTTCGTCAAACGAGCGGTTTGGATACTCTAGGAGCCAAAGCCATTATGGAATCTATCCCTCGGGAAGTATCAGGCGCATTTTTAGCTGGCGCATCTTCTGTCATGGAATTGATCCACCGACATCCGGAAAGTAAGCGTTTTCAGATTTTTGAGGAAGAACAGGAAATGATCGACGCATTTGGCAAAGATTTTATCGAAACCCATCAAGCGACGGAACAAAGAAATTCCCCGCGGCTTCAAACCGCGCTGCCTCTTGAGTTCTATTACGAAGATCATGACGAACCAGTTAAATTTAAGGCCATCGTCACCAATTTGAGTGAGTCGGGTCTTATGGCCGAATATATCGATTTAAAAATAGCTGAAGAATCACTGAATCGGCTTAATCCCTATGATTTGAAGACGCTTCGTCTGACTCTATTTCTTTCCAAGCGGAAGGCACTCCATATGGAAGGTCATGTGATTCACCGAAATTTAGATGGAGATCAGATGGGAATCGGAATCAAGTTTTCTAATCCAACTTTGAAAGATCAAGAAGAAATCAGGCATTTTTTAAAATTAAATGGGATGCAATTTGAAATGGAAAACTCACGAAAGGAAGGTTATTTGAAATGAAAAGCGCAGAAACAATTCAATTGTCACTTAGAAAAATTGGGACGGTTCAGGTTTTTGATTTGGAAGGTGTCCTCACAGGTGAAGAGATGGAGCCTGTGTCACAAAAAATTGATTATGTGATTCAGAAGAAAAGATTGAGACGCGTGATTTTAAACTTGCAAAAAGTGCAATCCATCGATCAAATTGCGCTTCGAAAAATCGTGGCTTGTCTGATTCGACCCCAACGTGCCCTGATTTATGCGCCGGACGGATCCTGCCGAGAGCTTTTTTCGGATACCCATCTTCCTGGAAATGTCAGGCTGTGCAAGAATGAAGAGGAAGTGGCCGAAGCTTTTGGCTCCTTTCTCTTTTTGAAAGATAAAATGTTTCAAGTTCCAGTGGACGAAACAAAGCCGGAAATCAAAGGGTACGGGCTTGAACGCAGGCGGAATAAGCGTATCCGAGTGGCCGTTCCCATCAAACTTGCTTTTCAAATGAAGGACGGAAGCACACTTACGACCAAAGCCATTGCCACCAATGTCAGCCAAGGGGGTATTTTTGCCGAATTTCTGGACCTAGATGCACCTGATTATTCCAAGATGCAAGGTCTTGAAGAAAGCCAAGTTACAATCACCGTTCTCCCTAGTGAAACATTTAAGGAGGAGATTGTCATTCCAGGCAAAATTGTGCGGTTTGAGATGCTGAAGAAGCAATACGGGATTGCCATTCGGTTTTTATAACCGGTGGTTTTTAGGCTGTTGACAAAAATAGGTTCGAGTGATATAAAGCAATAGAGACGTTGATGTCTCTACCTACCTAAACGAGGCTCACGGTTCAAAATCCTTTGACCGTGAGCCTCGTTTTGTTACAGGGGTATAGACAATGGATGAGAAAAAAGCTCATTTTACTCAAAAGAATGTCGATGAGTCTTGGAAAGAAAATGTTTCCAAGGAAAAAGGAGAAAAAGGAACTGTCAAAGATGCTCGAGTCTCTTTTTCACATTTGGTTACCTCTCTTGGCATTCAAGCGTTGATATTGATTGGAGAACTGAAAGCCCCGGGAAATGAAAAAGTGGAGGTTGATTTGAAGGGTGCGCAAGAAACCATCGACCTTCTCGTGATGTTAAAAGAAAAGACGAAAGGTAATTTAACTTCTGAGGAAGAAAAGCTTTTAAGTTCTTTGATCGCCGATCTCCAATTCAAGTTTGTCCAGCACAAGATGTCTTAAGATCAGCTCATCTCTTCATGCTTAAGAAATTCAATAGCCTTTTTCTTCGCGTTGCGATCAGCATTTTGTCACTTGCTTTTGTTTATTATTCTGTGCGTGGAGAAGTTGTCGAGGGATTTTCACATCTTAAGAACGCTCTTATTCTTCCCCTTCTAATTGCTTTGCTCCTTAACTTTATCTCTTTGGCGGTTGTTACTTTTCGAATCAGCAAAATCTTATCCATTCAGCATCTTCATCTTTCTTTTTCGCGTCTTTATTATCTTTGGGTTATCAGTCTTTTTTTTAATTTGTTCCTGCCATCTGCAATCGGAGGAGATATTGCTAAGGCTTATTATATTTATAAGGACACGGGCAAAAAGATGGCTTCGGCTATTTCAATATTGATTGACCGTTTTTTCGGCTTGATGGCGACCGTTTCGATTGGTTTTCTTGCTTTTCTTATCGGACGCCGTCATATTGAAGATCCTCGAATCGGCCAAACCTTACTTTGGATGGGGGGCCTTGTGTTGGTTGGCATTTTATTTTTTGTCAGTCGGCGGTTCTCAAAGCGGATCAGATTTCTCCTTCTCGGACTTAGTCCAAGGCGTTTTCATGAAAAACTGCAGAAATTATTTGAAGCCTTTGATCTTTATCGCCGGCGAAGGAAGGATTTTGGCGTGGTTTACCTTTATTCTATTTTGGCTCAGGTACTTTTTATCTTCATGGTTTATTTTATTGCAACCAGTATTGATATTCATTTGCCCATTGCAATTTTCTTTTTGTTTATGCCCTTGATTTTGATTGTTTCAATGATCCCTTCCATTGGAGGGCTGGGGGTCCGGGAAGCAGCGACGGTTTACTTGTTCAAAACTTATATTCCTTTGGATCAGGCGGTTGCGTTCACACTTATTTTCGATCTTTTCCTATATGGAATTGGGTGCGCTTGTGGTATTCTGTATGCCATCCGTGGCGGCGCTTCCATCAAAGAACTTGAACAAATCGAAAATTGATTCAATGAGGTAATCGTATGATCAGTCCAGAGCTTTTAGAAATTCTAGCTTGCCCTGCTTGTAAGACGAAAGTGGTTTTGAAAGAGGATAAAATTGCCTGTACAAATCCAGCTTGTGGCCTTCTTTTTCCCATACGAGATGGAATCCCAGTGATGTTGATCGAGGAGGCGATAAAACCTTGAAAGCAAAAAAACAAATCCGGGCGTTGGTCATTCACGGCCCTAATCTGAATTTGCTGGGGAAAAGAGAGCCGCGAGTTTATGGAAAGACTTCACTTCAGAGAATCAATCAGTTAATTCAGGCAGAGGCAAAAAGTTTAAATATTCAGGCCGACATGGTTCAGTCAAACCACGAAGGGGAATTGGTGGATTTGATCGGTGGGGCCAAGGTAAATCACTATAGCGGAATTCTGATCAATCCCGCTGCTTATACTCATACGAGCGTTGCGCTTCGCGACGCCCTAGCAGCTTGCGGGGTTCCCGCGGTTGAGGTTCATATCTCCAATATCTACGGACGAGAAGAATTTCGCCATCAATCACTTACCGCAGCGGTATGCGTTGGCCAAGTGAGCGGTTTTGGTGAACAAAGCTATCTTTTGGGACTCCATGGCCTAGTGAAGATCCTCAGGAACAAATAACTCTCACATGGTTCATTTTTTCAAGCGTTGACATGGTTTTTGGTTTCCAGTAGAATCTTTTATTCAATTCTATTATCTATCCCATGACGATCAAAGAACTTAAAGATATGATTAATCTCATGCAAGAGCATGGGCTTACTGAGCTTGAAATTGAAAAGAATGGTTTTAAGATCCGGCTCAAAAAAGGGCTGGGCGGAACTGTAGTTCAGGAGGAGCCAAGCTCAGTGACCCATATTGCGAAAGGTGAAAGGGCCGTGCAAGCGGTAGAATCTCGTCAAGTTGAGGAAGCTGGAATAGCGGTAATTCACTCGCCGATGGTAGGCACGTTTTACACGGCTCCCGCACCGGATGCCGAACCTTATGTTGTGCGCGGTAAAGATGTTACTTCGGGAGACGTGCTTTGCATTATTGAGGCGATGAAGTTGATGAATGAAATTAAAACTGAAATTAGCGGACGCGTCATTGACGTTTTAGTGGAAAACGGCCAGCCGGTTGAGTTCGACCAGCCCTTATTTAAAATTCAGAAGGCCTAATAAAAAGTAAAAAGT
>JACQQO010000008.1 GCA_016206955.1 Candidatus Omnitrophota bacterium | reverse complement strand
TCCCTGGACTGTCCTGAAAGCAGCTCAAAAACGAGCGTTTTCAATGGAAATGGAAAACGCCGTTTTTGCGCAGTGAAGGCCATACAAACCGGCATTCATGTTTTATGGCCTGAATGGTGCTGAAGGGACAGGCCAGGGATGCTCAAGTTGTTTTTTATGAGTGGGTTATAAACTATTTTGGTCGGAAATTTGCAAAAAGGACATTCATGTGTTAGCTTTGTGTTTGACTTATTAAAATTTTTTACATAGTCATTTCCAGATTACTTATGCCAGCCACAATTAAGGTCACAATTAAGGATATTGCAAGGGAGGCCGGCGTCTCTACAGGGACGATCTCGCGTTTCATTAATTTGAACGGGTATGTATCGGAAGATGCGCGCGAGAGAATTAAATCGGCCATGAAGAAGGTGGGATACACTTCTCACGTCATTCGGGGAAAGAAAACCTATCAACTGGGCGTGCTCACGTCCTTTTCGAAAGATATTTTCAATTCCAGATATCACACGCACATCCTTTCCGGAATTATCAGCGCCCTTTACGAAACCGAATACAACCTCAAATTGATTTTGCTCAAGGACAAAGATTATTCGAATGTGCAGGAAATGCTTCGCGAGTACGCCATCGACGGACTTTTTATTCTTACATGGCGAATTCATCCCAATTTGATCCGGCTCATCGAAACGTGTCCGAACCATTTGCCCGTGATGATTTTCAATGATTACGATCCGAAACTTCAGGTTCACTGCGTTTATTCGGATGTGGCACTTGGAATGGAAATGGCCGTGGATTATTTGTCGAGCAGAGGCCGAAGGAAAATCGCATTTCTCCGCGGCCCGAGCCTCATTCGGTTTGGCTCCGGCAAGGAAGCCCTTCATGTTCCTTCAATCGATGCGTACGACAAATACGAAGGATTTCAAATGGGGATGGAAAAAAATCAATTGGAAATTCGAAATGAGTGGATTCGGGAATGCGGCGCTTATACCGCAGAAGAAGGATACCTGAGAACCTTAGAAATTCTCAAAGCAGAAGAACTTCCTGATGCCCTTATTTGTTCGAATGATGAAATCGCGTTTGGAGCGCTCAAGGCACTTGGCGAGCGAAAAATTAAATGCCCCGATCAAATGGCGGTAGTGGGTTTTGACGGAATCGAAAAAGGAGAATTGACAACCCCGCCTCTTACAACGGTGGAGCAGCTTCTTTCTTCGATGGGATATGAAGCCGGAAAGAAGCTTGCTGAGATTGCCGGTGGAAGTTTCGTTGATCCGATTCATATGAAATTTGTTCCGAGGCTTCTGATTCGGGATTCGGCATGAACACGAAGGAGGTGCTATGAGGTGGAGAATACAAAACAACTTGAAAAACAAGTTTTAGATTTTAAACACGATATTCGTAATCCTCTCTACATCGCAAAAAGCCTGATCGAAGTCCACCTCGAGTATTTAAATGGCGGCGAAAGCGAAGCTCAAAATGTCTCCTCGATTAATAAAACCAAAACCATTTTACAAAAATCAATCAAGGAAATTGATCGTGTGCTTCAGACCATCCGAAGACTGAATCAAATTGCGAAAGGAACTCGTCATTTAGAAACTCAAGCAGTCTCGATTAAGGAAATTTTAAGCTGGACGGTTCGCGCTCTTCAAGAAAGCCGTTGTTTGGATCATTTGCTCTTGGTGGAATCCATTCCTTTGGATCTTCCCAAAGTGAATGTCAATCTCGTGGATTTGGAAGAAATCTTTTTCAATTTGATCGTCAATGCCGTTCAGGCTGTGCGGGAACGAGGCCGTTTAACTATTTCGGCAACCCGTCATTGCGACGCATCGTCTGTTACGATGCCTCGCAATGACGGATGCATTATGATTTCCTTTGAGGATACAGGCTGCGGCATTCCCAAAGATGCGCTTCCATATATATTCGAACCATTCTATACGGGCCGCGCGGATAAAGGCGGCGTCGGATTCGGCCTGTATATCGTGAAGCAGCTGGTCGAGCGCAACGGCGGGCGCATCAGCGTAGAAAGCCAATACGGCGTTGGAACAACCTTTACCCTCAGTTTTCCGTTTTCCGTTGCCGATCCATAAGGAGAACGGGTTTTCTAATTTTTAGCATAAAAAGAGCGTTTTTTACTAGTCTCACTAGATTTATCTATTCGCAATAGATTTTTAGTCATTTTTTTGCAGCAAATGGTTGCTAACTGGTTTATTCTGTTATAGCCTTTGCTTGAGTGTTTTCGAATTTGCATGACAAAGCAGTGTTGTCCTTCGGAAAACTTAGAGGATGACCGTGACGCCCAAACGATCAAAGCGATGGCTTTTTAAGCTAACTTCCCTCATTGTTATCACCACGTTTATTTCTACTCAAATCCTTCCGCCCGGCTGGGCTCAGTCGATTTCTATTACGGAGCAGATTCAAAAGCAAACTCCTGAGAAACAACTTCCTGAAGTGCCACAAGAAAAAGGGGACAGG
>JACQQO010000093.1 GCA_016206955.1 Candidatus Omnitrophota bacterium | reverse complement strand
ATCAATGCGGCAACCTTCGCGCGAGCTTCTTCTACAGCACGGAGTGCGTCCCGGCCGAAGGAATGATTTCGGCTTGCCGCATTGCCAAATTCCTCACGGTAATAAGGCATCATGGCCTCCAGCGCTTGTGGATCCACCGGCGTTGTAGATTGATTGTCCATATAAATCGGAAGTTTCATGTTACATTATCCCCAACTTTAATCTGGCGGCTTCTGACATTCTGCTTTGATTCCAAGCCGGCTCCCACACGAGTTCAACGTTTACCTCTCCCACATTCGGCAGTCGCGCGATTTTCTCCTGCGCATCGCGCCTGAGCGCATCGCCCATGCCACAGCCAGGCGCTGTTAGAGTCATCTTCACATCTACTTTGAAACTTCCCTCGGGCTTCGCAAGCGGCGTGATTTTCAAGTCATAGATAAGTCCGAGCTCAACAATATTAATCGGAATTTCGGGATCGTAACAAGTGCGGAGTTGATCCCACACTAAATCTTCAAGCGATTTATCTTTTAACGCTTCCGGACTCGGCACCGCCGAAATTTTTTCTTTTCCGATCGCATCGCCATCTTCCCCGGAAATACGCACCATATATCCATATTCAGTCATCACGGTATAAGTTCCGCCAAGCGACTGCGCGATCCGGACTTTGCTTCCTTTCGGAAGCGTCGCTTTCGTTCCGCTCGGAATTTGAACCACTTCACAATCTCGGCTTAATTGAATATACTCATTTTCCGCCATAACTGATCCCTTAAGCTTCCGTGGTCACCGTTTTGCCGCTTGATTCCATACCCGCTTTCAACGTATGCCAAGCAAGTGTCGCGCACTTTACGCGCACGGGAAATTCAGAAACGCCTGAAAAAACTGAAAGCTTTCCAAGCTTCGTCTCATCAAATTCCGTGCTCTCCTTTCCAGAAAGCATCTTATGAAATTCGCTGAAAAGCGTTTGAGTTTCGCTGACGCTTTTTCCCTTAACGCTTGCGGTCATCATCGAAGCCGATGCTTTCGAAATAGCGCAGCCGGAACCTTGAAAACCAATGTCCTTGACCCGACCATCCTCAATTTCAAGATAAAGCTTAATCTTGTCGCCGCAAAGGGGATTAAACCCCTCGGCGGTATGATTGGCCCCTTCCAAAACCCGGAAATTGCGCGGCTTTTTGCTGTGCTCCAAAATCAATTCCTGATAAAGTTCGCGAAGCTCCGACGAAATCATTATGTGAACACCTCCAAAACGGTATGAAGCCCGTCCACGAGCCGATCGATTTCCTCTTTTGTATTGTAAAAAGCAAACGAGGCCCGCGCCGTCGCGGGAACGCCAAAGCGTTCCATCAATGGCATAGCGCAGTGATGCCCCGCGCGTATGGCAATTCCTTCTTGATCCAAAATCGTGCCGACATCGTGCGCGTGAACGTCTGCGAGCACAAAAGAGATGATGCTTGCCTTTTCTTTTGCCTCGCCGATGATTCGAAGGCCGCTTACTTCAGAAAGTTTCCGAGTCGCATATTCAAGCAGTTCTTGTTCATAAGCGAAGATGGGGTCAAGTCCGATTCTCGCGACATAGTTGACCGCAGCGCCCAACCCAATCACGCCCGCAATGTGCGGAGTTCCGGCTTCAAATTTAAACGGAAGTTTGTTGTAAAGGGTCTTTTCAAAGGTCACGGCGCTGATCATATCGCCGCCCCCTTGATAAGGCGGCATTTTCTCAAGGTATTCTGATTTTCCGTAAAGCACTCCGATTCCGGTTGGGCCGAAGAGTTTATGTCCCGAAAACACAAAAAAATCACAATCCAAATCCTGAAGATCGACTGCCATGTGAGGAGCCGATTGAGCGCCGTCGATTAAAACTGGGATCCTTCGCTCGTGTGCCATTTGGATTAAGCGTTTTACCGGATTAATCGTACCCAGCGCATTTGAAATATGAGCAATCGAAACAAATTTAGTCTTTGGATTCAGTAACTTTTCAAACTCATTCACTAAAAGCTCGCCGTCGTCATTGATGGGAGACGTCCGAAGCTTCGCTCCCGTTTGCTCGCACAAAATCTGCCACGGAACAATATTGGAGTGATGTTCCATCGCGGTGATTAAAATTTCATCTCCAGCTTTCAGAAATGTGCGGCCGTAACTTTGACTGACGAGGTTAATGCCTTCCGTTGCGCCGCGAACAAAGATAATTTCGGAAGGCTTACGGGCACTTAAAAATTTTTGAACTGTCACGCGAGCATCATCGTAAGCATCCGTCGCTTGTTGACTTAAATAATGAATGCCACGGTGGATATTCGCGTTTTCTTTGGCGTAATATTGCTCCAAAGCATCGATGACCACTTGAGGTTTTTGAGTCGTGGCGGCGTTGTCCAAATAAACAAGGGGTTTTCCATAAACCTTCTGAGCCAAAATGGGAAAGTCCTTTCGGTAATGCGCTACATCGAACGGCGCTCTCGCACTTTGCTTCGAAATAACAGTGCCGCTTCGCTTAGATGAATTCATCGCCCACATCCTTCTCAGAATCCCGATGCTTCAGGGCTTCTGGCACGCAGGAAAAGTCTTCGAGCCTCTGGAATATCAAATGATTGACTTCCGTTCGAATCGTTTCAAGAGGAATGGTTTGCATTACCTCGTTCGCAAAACCGAATGATAAAAGTTTTCGGGCTTTTTCCCGATCAATTCCGCGGGTTTCGAAATAAAAAATGGCGTCCTCATCCAATTGTCCCACGGCAGCGCCGTGAGTGCATTGAACGTCATTGGCCAAAATTTCAAGCTGCGGCTTCGTATTAACATTGGCTTGATCGGAAAGAAGCAGATTCTTATTCACTTGATGAGCATCTGTTTTTTGAGCATCGGGATGGACAAAAACTTTTCCACTAAATACGCCCGTTGATTTTCCAGAAAGAAGCCCTTTATAAAGCTGGCTGCTCGTTCCATGCGGTCTGGAATGGTTAATGAGCGTAGTGTTGTCCACATGTTGATCGTCGCTTACCACATACAGGCCGTTTAACATGCATCCGGCACCTTCCTGATCAAGATTGACATTTAAATTGTTGCGCGAAAGCTTAGCGCCCAAAGCAATCGAAAAAGAAGTGAATTGACTATCCCGATTTTGGCGAACATAAGTGGTCCCAATGTGAAACGCCTCTTCGCTTTCTCTCTGCAATTTGTAATGTTCGACGGAAGCTCCTTCTTCCAAGATGATTTCCGTCACGGCGTTTGTGAGATAAGAAGTTTGGGCAAGCGAAACATAACTTTCGATGACAGTCGCTTTGCTATTTTTTCCGGCAACAATTAAAACTCGCGGTTGAGAAAGAATCGGTCCCCTTTCT
>JACQQO010000012.1 GCA_016206955.1 Candidatus Omnitrophota bacterium | reverse complement strand
GTTTGGGATGGCTGGCGCGCGAAGGCCATGTGAATCTTGGAGATGAGAAAACAGGCTATCTCGCCCGTTTAAGTGCCCCCAAACATTAATCCCACTTCGTGGCGCGTTCTCCCATTCTTAGAAAACCTTACGTTGTATTTTCTACCGTAGGCTCCCTCAAAGAGGCAAAGAAAATCGCCTCAGTTTTAGTCCATCAAAAGTTAGCGGCGTGTGTGAATGTAATTCCAAATGTTCATTCCTTATTTAGATGGCAGGGGAAAGTAGATCAGGCTCAAGAATTGCTTTTAGTGATTAAAACCGATTTCCGTCATCTCAAAGATTTAGAAAAAAACCTCCGAAAACATCATTCCTATGAAGTTCCGGAAATCGTTGGCTGGCCGATTGCGTGGGGTTCTAAACCTTATCTTTCATGGCTGGGTGAGTCTCTCAAATCTTAGAAGGTGAAACAGCGCAGAAAATTTTAGCCTGTTTGTTTCCCGAATTGGCCAGTTGATGGGGAATGGATCCGTCAAAGTAGAGTGTATCCTGAGGATTCAAAGTATATTCTTTGCCTTCCATATGAACCGTCATGGTTCCTTCCAGCACAAATAAAAGTTTTTCAACCCCTCGATCAAGACGTTCGGTTTCGCTTTTGCCGTGAGCATTGAGCGTGATTAAAAGCGGCGTAATTTTTTTCTTCGAAATTTCCTGAGTTAAGAGTTCGCACCGCATTTGATCTGTCTTCGCAAAGATTTTTCTTTCCTGAGAGGCCGTTTGATGTTTAATCCGTTCATAACGCGTATCGATTCCGCCGTACAGTTCTGCCAAAGAAACTCCCAGTGATTCTGCAATTTTTTGATGGCTTTTGACCGTCCCGACCATAAGTCCCGTTTCCATCCGGGAAAGGGTGGCTTGGGCTACGCCGGTGATTTTGGAAAGTTCGATCAACGTAATTTTTTTCTGGCGTCTTAAATTGCGGATTCTCTCGCCCAGTTCATTTGCAATCGAAGGTTTTTTAACCATGGGGCTTCTCCTTACTCAAGATCCCTTATTGTAGTTAAAAATTATCTGTTATTCAATTTATTTATGAAGAAACCGAAAAAGTACTCCCCGATAAGATAATGATAAATAATAATATTTATGTTGACAAATAAATAAAACTATTGTACACTCCTTCCAATCTCAGCAAGAGGTAAGGAGGTGACTTACGATGAATTGGATTCGATTAATGGGTTGGATGGTCATGACCATCATGATGTCTAACCTTTATCTTTATCCAGCACAGGTGGCGTTGGCTCAAACGGCCAGTGCCACTCAGTCGGCCGCTGCGATGAAACCGGTCAGTATCAATAAAGCAGATTCAGAGGAGCTTCAGACGGTTCGTGGCATCGGTCCTGCATTGGCTGATCGGATTTTGGAATACCGTTCGGCGAATGGGAACTTTAAGTCTTTGGATCAACTTAAGGAAGTGAAGGGGATCGGAGACTCGAAGTTTGAAAAAATCAAAGATCAGATCACTTTATAAGTTGAAGTGATTGACCGCTTGCTTGGCGGACACCTTATGGGGGCGTTTGGAGGAAGCCGAGCTTCAGCGGGAAGGAAGGGATGGTGGTCTTAGTAAAGTCGGTACGACTCCAAAGAGGCTGCTGTCCCTTTCCTTTTTTTGAGCTTCCAGCCTTCTTGATTCAACCACCCCTTTCTGATAAAATTCCCTATCTATTTATGAAGATCGCCAAATCCAATACTTTCCAATCACTGATCCAAAAATTAAACGATTATTGGGCCCAGCAGGGATGCCTCATTGTTCAGCCTTATGATTTGGAAGTCGGGGCCGGAACTTTTTCGCCTCACACTTTTTTAAGAGCACTCGGCCCCGAACCGTGGAAAGCGGCCTATGTGGAACCTTCTCGGCGGCCGACCGACGGGCGGTACGGTGAAAATCCCCACAGAACCCAGCATTATTATCAATACCAAGTCATTTTGAAACCTTCGCCCAGCAACGCGCAGGATCTTTACCTCGATAGCTTAAGATATGTGGGAATTCCGGTCGAGCAATATGACATTCGATTTGTGGAAGATGATTGGGAATCCCCGACCTTAGGGGCCTGGGGTTTAGGCTGGGAAGTTTGGCTGGACAGCCTCGAGATTACCCAATTTACCTATTTTCAGCAGTGCGGCGGAATCGATCTTGAAGTGATTTCCTGTGAAATTACTTACGGCCTTGAACGGATCGCCATGTTTCTTCAGGGAAAGAAATCCATGTTTGATATTCAATGGAATGACAGGGTCACTTATGGAGAGGTTCATCTGCAGGGTGAGCGCGAATTTTCAAAATATAATTTCGAAGAAGCCAATATCGATATCTTGCAACAGCAATTTAACCAATTTGAAGGGGAGGCGAAGCGCCTTCTCGAAAAAGGATTGGTTTTGCCTGCTTATGATTTTTGCCTCAAAGCTTCCCACACCTTTAATTTACTGGATGCCCGGGGCGCTGTGAGTGTGACCGAGCGGCCTCGTTATATTGCGCGTGTCCGCGCCTTGGCCCGCGCTTGTGCGGAAGGGTATTTAAAATCGCGCGAATCACTCGCCTTTCCTTTGGTTTCGCAATGACTTCGCAATCCCTTCTTTTTGAAATCGGCGTAGAAGAAATTCCGGCGGGTTATTTTGATCAAGCCAAAACCTCGATCCTAACCCAAGCTCCTTTGCTTCTTGAAGAATGCGGTTTTCAATTTGATGGTTTAAAAGTCTTTACTACCCCGCGTCGTTTTGTTGTTTCCGCCGATCATTTCAGGCCGTTATCGATCCAAGAAAC
>JACQQO010000089.1 GCA_016206955.1 Candidatus Omnitrophota bacterium | reverse complement strand
TTATTGAGAATTAATTAAGCCTGATTTCTGCAAAAGTTCTTGAGACCATACTTTACTTTTATGAACGACGGATTCTCTCCATTCATTTTGATGAGATAGGAAATCCCATTGGAGTTCCATTTGAGAAAGAAAACTTTGGATTTCTGCGAGAAGCGTTTGAATGTCTAGTTCAAAATCCCGTACGCTCCATTCACAAAAAAATTTACTTTCTTCGATCACGCCTTTAATGGTTTGCGCCTTGTTTCCCATTTCAACCAAAGAAGCGAGCCTTGACAAGTCCGAGGCAAGATGTCCAAGCTTCATATTAGTATCCTCCTGAAGAAAACGCTTCTGAACTTCAAGTTGATTTTTCACTTGTCTCCAAGCAATGTTTGTATAACATCTACCACTTTATTTCGGATCGTTTGGTCTTGAATTTCCATAGAACGATTTTTCCTTCTAGGCGCAATATTGATCATCGCTTCAAACCGAATCTTTCCATTCTCCGGAAACCAATCGGCACCCCATATGTCTTCCTGTTTACTGCCATCTTGAATTAATACAGACTCACAATCTGCATGAAGGATACCGCCTCCGGCAAGAACTCCTTTTGAAATATCTACTGCAACTTTAATATAATTTCCCAACGTCTCAAGCATTTTCTGAATTTGCTCTTTCGTGGCTTTCTCGCGAATAATCAGTACGGTCATCATTCAATCACAAATTCAACTTCGCGATTTGCTCTCGAACGTGCTCGGCGGAGCGTTTTAAAGCTGCCTGAGATTCCGGAGAAAGTTTAAGTTCAACTACTTTCTTGACGCCTTCGCGGGCGAGGCTCACCGGAACGCCGCAGTACGTATCCTGAATCCCATATTCGCCTTTGAGATAAACACAGCATGGAAGAACGCGGCCGGAATCTGTAAGGATTGCCTCCGCCATCGCAACCGCAGAGGACGACGGCGCATAATAAGCGCTTCCGGTTTTAAGCAAATTCACGATTTCAATTCCGCCGTCCTGCGTTCTTTTATTAATCGCGTCAATTTTTTCTTTCGAAAGCAGCTGCGTAACGGGTTTTCCTTGATACGTGGAAAATTCGGGCGCTGGCACCATCAAATCGCCGTGGCCTCCTAAAACAACGGCTTCGACTTCACTTGGATTGCACTTCAATTCCAAAGACAAAAAATACCGGTAACGCGCCGAATCAAGAACTCCCGCCATTCCAATCACCCGTTTGTGATCAAATCCTGATTTTTTCCAGGCCAGATAAGTCATCACATCAAGAGGATTGGTGACCGTAATGAGAATTGCTTTTGGAGAGCGTGACGCGACTTCTTTAACAATTCCGCCGACGATCTCGGCGTTCTTCGCCTGCAAATCATCGCGGCTCATGCCCGGCTTTCGTGCGAGGCCTGCGGTAATTACCACGACATCTGAATTTTTCGTTTCTTCGTAGGAATTGGTTCCGACAATCGTGGTAGCGAATCCTTCAATCGGAGCTGATTCCATCATGTCGAGCGCTTTGCCTTGCGGCAATCCATCGATGACATCGACGAGCACAACATTCGCCAATACTTTTTCAAGCAAACGCTGCGCAACGCCTGCGCCGACGAATCCGGCTCCAACCACGGTTACTTTTGGCTTCATTTAATACTCTTCAATTTCTTGATAATCGCCTCGCTCATTTCCTTCGTTCCAACCGCAGTAGGATCGTTCCGATCGGCTTTCATATCGTAGGTCACATCTTTACCCTCCTGAATCACTTCCGCCACCGCTTTCTCC
Organism: Candidatus Omnitrophota bacterium; assembly: GCA_016206955.1. Lineage (GTDB taxonomy): Bacteria > Omnitrophota > Omnitrophia > Omnitrophales > Danuiimicrobiaceae > 01-FULL-45-10b. The sequence goes on along the minus strand of JACQQO010000089.1, from coordinate 644 downwards.
AAACGGTCGGCAGCTTTTTCCTCACCGAGATAACGGAGCATAAGCACGCCGGAAAGAATCATGGCCGTTGGATTCACTTTGTTGAGACCCTTATATTTCGGAGCTGAACCGTGGGTTGCTTCAAAAATGGCGCCGTCATCACCGACATTCGCGCCTGGAGCGACGCCGAGCCCACCGACTAAACCTGCTGCGACATCCGAAAGAATATCGCCATATAAATTAGGAAGAACCAGCACATCATAAAGCTCCGGCTTTTGAACCAGCTGCATGCACATGTTGTCCACAATTCGATCTTCAAATTCGATATCGGGATAAGCTTTGGCCACCTGGCGAGATACTTCCAAAAAAAGGCCGTCTGTAAATTTCATGATATTGGCTTTGTGAACCGAGGTCACCTTTTTGCGCTTATACTTTCGCGCATATTCAAAAGCGTATTTGACGATCCGTTCAGTGCCGGTTACGGAAATCGGTTTAATGCTCACGCCCGAATCGGGACGGATGGCTTTTTTGGAAAGCTGGACGCAAAGATCGATGACTTTTTTAGCTTCCGGTGTTCCCTTTTGAAATTCAATTCCGGCATAAAGATCTTCCGTATTTTCGCGGACAATTACGAGATCGATATTTTGATATCTCGACCGAACTCC
>JACQQO010000091.1 GCA_016206955.1 Candidatus Omnitrophota bacterium | reverse complement strand
CGAAACATCCCACGGCTGAATCACAATCGTCTTTGAATCAGGTGTTGAAATGGATGCAAGTCCTTTCAGCGGAGTAAGCGTGTTGTAATAATCAACTTTAAGGCCTTCAACCAAGGTTACAGAGGCACGGCCTGTATGCAGACTTTGAAATTCCAGACAAACGGCATCGACGGTTTTTTGCATCTTATGCTCTGCATCTTGCATGATCGACTTTGTATGATCAATGGTCTGAACCATGACAGAAATTTGTTTCGGTTATGAAACTTTGGTTCCGATTTTTTCTCCTAAGACCACGCGTTTAATATTGCCGGGCCGCATCAAATCAAAAACGATAATCGGAAGACGGTTATCCATGCAAAGCGAAATCGCGGTGGCATCCATCACTTGAAGCCTTTTTTTCAGTACATCAATATATCTCAAGTGATCAAACTTTTTAGCTTTGGGATCCACGTGAGGATCGCTGGAATAAACCCCGTCCACTTTGGTAGCTTTTAAAATAGCGCCGGCGCCGATTTCGATCGCCCGCAAGGCAGCTGCCGTGTCGGTTGAAAAATAGGGATTCCCCGTTCCTGCGGCAAAGATAACGACACGACCTTTTTCCAAGTGACGAATCGCCCGGCGGCGAATATAGGGCTCGGCGACACGCTGAATTTCGATAGCCGTCTGAACCCGCGTAAAAACGCCTTCCTGCTCAAGCGCATCTTGAAGGGCAAGCGAATTGATCACCGTAGCGAGCATTCCGATATAATCTGCGGTTACCCGTTCCATGCCTTCTTCTGCGGCATGGAGACCGCGAAAAATATTGCCTCCGCCGATGACACAAGCAAGGTCCACGCCCAGTTCTTTGACTTCCTTGATTTGTCGGGCGACTGAACGGGCAACCTTAAGGTCAACGCCTGCACCTTTGCGTCCTTGGAGAGATTCGCCGGTTAGCTTGAGGACGACGCGTTTAAAAAGCGGTTTTCTCTTAGGCATTGTGAAAAACCCATTTTCATTTTATTCCTCCCCCTTGTGGGGGAGGATAAAGGTGGGGGGATTGCATCCCAACCCCCATCCCTACCTTCCCCCATAAAGGGGGAAGGAGAGTTGCAATTTAATCAGATCCGATTTCGAAACGTCGGAAACGCTTGATGATCACGTTTTCCCCCAATTTCGAAATGAGGCCCGTCAAAAGATTTTGAATGGTGATTTCTTCGTTTTTAATAAACTGCTGATCTAGAAGACACACTTCTTGAAAACGTTTTTCGAGCTTTCCCTGAATGATTTGGTCTTGAATCTTCGCGGGCTTCTCTTTCACTTGCGCCCGAAATATTTCTTTTTCTTGTTCCAGCCACTTGACATCCACTTCTTCGCGCGAAACGAAAAGCGGATGGCTTGCGGCAATTTGCATCGCGATATCACGGCCGAACTGTTGAAATTCAGAATTGCGGGCCACAAAATCGGTTTCGCAATTAATTTCTACCAAAACCCCGATTTTTCCTCCCAAATGAACGTAAGAAAAAACTTGTCCTTCTTTAGCGGCGCGGCCTGATTTCTTCTGTGCAATTTCAAAGCCGCGTTTCCGGAGAAGGTCTTTTGCGGCCTTAAAATCTCCCTTGGCTTCCGTGAGCGCCCTTTTGCAATCCATAATGCCCGCGCCGGTTTCTTCGCGAAGCACTTTGACTTGATCTGCTTGATTGATGGCCATTGTCCCCTGCACCATTAATTAAATGACGTCCTTCGTTTCTTTGCGAGGACGCCCCCTCTTCGCTTTTGGTTTCGCCACTTCCCGATCGACTAACTTTTCAACCACAGTTTCTTCGATCACTTCCGCAATGACTTCAGCAGCCGGTGGAACAACTGCCGGAGTTTCGATTGCTTCGTCTTCCGGTTTTACTGGTTCAACGACTTCCTGAGGATGAAGCTGTTTGAACCTTTCGCGGCCTTCTAACACAGCTTTTGAAACAATGTCGCAAATGAGTTTCACGGACCGGATCGCATCATCATTTCCCGGAATTGGATAATCGATCAAATCTGGATTGCAATTCGTATCAATAATCGCCGCAACCGGGATTCCAAGACGCCGCGCTTCCAAAACTGCAATTTCTTCTTGCTTTGGATCTACGACAAAAAGAACGGTCGGGAGGCGTTTCATATGGCGGACGCCGGCCAAAACTTTGAGCAATTTTTCCCGCTGTGTCCTCAGCATTGCCACTTCTTTCTTGGTAAGGAACTGATAAGTGCCTTCCGTTTCCATTTTTTCAATTTCATCGAGGCGCGCTACGCTTTTGCGGACCGTCTCAAAGTTGGTGAGCATTCCGCCAAGCCATCTTTGATGAACGTAAGGCATCTCGGTTTTTTGGGCGGCTTCTAAAATTGCTTCTTGCGCTTGGCGCTTGGTTCCCACAAAAAGAATGGTGTTGCCCTCTTCCGCAACTTTCTTGAGATAGTCACAAGCGGTGACCAAATAGGTGAGAGTTTTTTCCAAATCGATGATGTAAACGCCGTTTCGATCGGTAAAGATAAAAGGCGCCATTTTGGGATTCCACCGTTTGGTTTGGTGCCCAAAATGGACTCCGGCTTCCAAAAGTTGTTTAACTGTTATCGCTTCAATAATTTAATTCCTCCTAATCCATGCATTTCAAATCATATTGTCATCAAATGAGTTACATCAATATGAGGGATGAAAAGTTGAAAGTGGCGTAGATTGTAACATATTTTTAAAGAGGGGCAAGGAAATTCTAAACTTGGACACACGGCCGACTTAGACGTTAAACTGCAAGTCATAAAGCCGCTTGTAAACTCCGCCTTCGCGCAAAAGGGATTCATTCGTACCGGATTGCACCATTCGTCCATGCTCAAGGACAATGATCCGGTCTGCGTTTTGAATCGTAGAAAGCCGGTGAGCAATCACAAACACGGTTCGGCCCACCATCAAAAGTTCAAGCGCTTTCTGCACTTGACGTTCGCTTTCGGTATCCAATTGAGAAGTCGCTTCATCCAAAATTAAAATGGGCGGATTTTTAAGAAGTGCCCGCGCAATAGAAAGCCGCTGCCTTTCCCCTCCCGAAAGAGTCACGCCTCGCTCCCCAATCATGGTGCCGTATCCTTTCGGAAGTGAACGAATAAATTCATCTGCAAAAGCATTTTCGGCGGCTTGCCGGACTTCTTCAAAAGAAGCATCCAATCTGCCATAAGCAATGTTTTCAAAAACGGTCGTGTTAAAAAGAAAAGTCTCTTGGGTGACAAGGCCGATTTTATCCCGGAGCGAATAAAGAGCGAAATTACGAATGTCCACACCATTGACCAAAATGTTCCCATCTGTCGGATCATAAAACCGAAGGAGAAGATTCACGAGCGTGGTTTTTCCGGAGCCGCTCGTCCCGACGATGGCAATAATTTCACCTGAATGAACAGACAAATTAATATTGCTGAGCACTTCTTTCGCCGCTTCGTAAGCAAAGGAAATATTTTGATACTGGATGGTTTTGATATCCCGAGCCAGTTGAATGGCGCCCGGCTGATCTTGAATTTCAGGTTGGATGTCCATAAGTTCAAAGACGCGACCCCCGGCAGCAATGGTTTGTTGAAGTGAAGAATTCGCTTTGCTTATTTTTTTCAGCGGCTCGTAAAACAAAAACAACACGGTTAAAAAAGATGCGAAACGATCCAGAGGCAACATTCTCATTCCATACCAAATCGCAAAGGCGATTCCCACAGAACCGATCACTTCAATGAGAGGACGTTGAACAATCGTGATTCGCACAGCACGTTTAAGGAAATCAAAGACGTTTTTATGAATTCCCTCAAACTTGCGGATTTCATACTGTTCCATGTTGAACGCTTTCACCACATTGATCCCGGTAAAAGTCTCCTGCATTTGGGAATTAATATTGGCCATCTGCTCTTGAATTTTTCGTTCTGTTTTACGGAGTCTACGGCCAAAGAAAATAATGGGTAGGAGAACAATTGGAAAAACAGCGAGGGCAATCAACGCAAATCTTCCGCCCCAAAAGAAAATCAGCGGGATTTGAAAAAGAAGCACCAGTGGTTGTTTCACTATATCTACAAATACATCAGTCACTCCCGCTTGAATGACATTGACATCATGCATGGTCCGGCTCATCAGTTCCCCTGTCCTCCCCCTTGAATAAAAACGGGTGGATAAGCGGACCAAATGGGCGTAAAGATCGTCCCGAATTTTCCTGACTGCTCTTAAGCCTACCACCGACATCTGATAGCGTGAAACATACTCAAAAATCCCCCGAAATAAAAATACAGCAACCACAATAAAAGGGACAAGACTTGTGGAAAATTGGATACTCGGAAATTCAAGGATAGGAAGGTTGAACTTTTGGAGCCAATCCAACTTCGGCATATTACCGATAACGACGTAATTTTTATTCTGAAGGCCGTTTAAAATCACGAAAACGGTAACCGAAACTAGTGAATGAGCTAAGGTATATAAGATCGTACACGCAAAAGCCACAATCAAGCGGCCAGCATACGGCTTGAGATAACTGACGAGACGTTTGTAAACTTCCATAAGAGTTTTGATTGTATCAGATTCCTTTTTATGATACAATTCACCGTTTTTACGCAATCTATCTTGTTGATGTCAATACACTTATGAAAAAACTGAGAGCAGCTGTAATCGGCATCGGGCATTTAGGTAAAGAGCACGCCCGGGTTTATCATGGCCTTTCCAATGTAGAATTAGTGGCGCTTTGCGATGTCGACAAGACAAAAGCTGAAAAAGCCGAATCCATAGGAGTTAAGTTTACCACGGATTTTCACGACCTCTTAGATTCGATTGACATCGCAAGCGTTGCAACCCCTACCACCACCCATTTTTCAATTGCCAAAGAAATTTTAAACGCCGGCGTCCATGTTTTGATTGAAAAACCGATCACGAATCGCCTCGAAGAAGCAGATGAACTGATTGAACTTGCAAAACAAAAGAATCTCACGCTTCAAGTCGGTCATCTCGAACGCTACAATGCCGGGCTTAGGCGAATTGAACAAATCGCCCGCAATATCAGATTCATTGAAGTTCACCGCTTGGGCCCTTTTACTCCCCGAATTGCAGATTGCGGCGTTGTGCTTGACCTCATGATCCACGATATCGATATCGTGTTACAACTGGTCAAATCTGAGATCGAATCGATCGACGCCATCGGAATCAATGTGCTCACCCCATTTGAAGATATTGCCAATGTTCGCATCAAATTCAAAAATCATGCGATTGCAGACCTCACGGCCTCTCGCTTGACTCCAGAAGCTCAGCGAAAAATTAGGATTTTTCAGGAAGATGCTTACATTTCGCTTGATTATGTGGCTCAATCCGCACAAATTTTCAGAAAGGCAAGTCTTCCGGCGGCTCTCTTCGGCGGGAAAATCAGCCGCGAACAAATCGACATCCAAAAAGAAGAACCCCTCAAAGCGGAGCTTGAAGATTTTGCCCACTCTGTAACTCGTGGATCCCTAAACGGGAAACCCGACGTGGCCGCTCGTGATGCGCTCAAAGTAGCCCTTCAAATCTTGGAATCGATTAAGGCAAACGCCCCTCAACCCCTTCATGCCTCCTAAGAAATTGTTTTTCATTGCCGGAGAAGCTTCCGGCGATTTTCAAGGCGCACATCTCGTGCGCGAACTTAAAAAATTAAATCCTGATCTCCTCTGCCGCGGCCTCGGGGGAAGCGAAATGGCAAAAGAAGGCGTGGAGCTTCTCTGTGATTTAACGAAAGAGGCGGCTTTGGGACTAGGGGATGTTTTGAGAAAATATTTTTTGTTTAGATCCATCTTTAAGAAAGCGCTGAGCGAAGTCCAAATCTTCAGGCCTGATGCGATTATTTTGATTGATTATCCCGGCTTTAATCTGAGATTTGCAAAAAAAATCAATAAGCGTTTTCCGATTATTTATTACATCTCTCCCCAAATTTGGGCTTGGGGAAAACGCCGGATTCATACCATCCGCCGTACCGTTGATCACATGATTGTTTTTTTTAATTTCGAAGCCGAACTTTACCAAAAGGAAGGGGTATCGGTATCGTGGGTGGGCCATCCACTCATTGATCTAAAGCAACCCTCAAAAACACGCGCAGAACTCAGAGCCGAGTGGGTGCCGAAAATATCCGATAAAACCAAAATCGTAGGCTTATTTCCAGGCTCGCGGCAAACAGAAGTTAAACGAATTCTTCCTGAAATGCTTCAAGTTGCCAAACGAATTTATTCGCGTACCCCCAACGTTCAATTTTTGCTTTCTCAATCTAATACGCTTTCTTCTTCTCTCTATGAAAAAATTCTTTCGAGGGAACAGCCAAGTTATCCCATTCAATCTATTCGAAACCGAAGCTTCGACCTTTTATATGCAAGTGACTTTGCGCTTGTTTCATCCGGCACTTCAACGCTGGAGGCAGCACTTGCCTCAACTCCGTTTGTTATTTTATATAAGACAGCGTGGTCTACTTTTTTTCTGGGAAGGAGATTGATTCGAATTCCTTACATTGGACTCGTGAATGTGGTGGCAGGGCGAAAAATTGTTCCTGAATTCATTCAGCATGAAATAAAACCGGAAACCATCGCTCAAGAAGCGCATTTTCTTCTAGAACATCAGGATTTGCGTGAAAAAATGATCCTCGATTTAAAAGCGATTCAGGTCAAACTGGGAGATAGCGGAGCAGCTGAGCGTGCGGCAAAAGTGGTGTTAAAAGTAATAAGTTCTAAGTAATAAGTT
>JACQQO010000094.1 GCA_016206955.1 Candidatus Omnitrophota bacterium | reverse complement strand
TGGTAAATAGTTTTTTCAAAGGAAGGAACACGCCGACGGTTTTGCCGGCGAATTTAACTTCCACATTTTCTATCTTGTACTCCCTGCTGCAGATTTCTTTAATAGCGCTTGCCACTTTGTCTGGGGGATAGGAGGCTTTATTGCAGCTGGAAAGAGAAAGGGCGGTCATGGCGCAAAAAAAACCGACGCACACTGTCACTCTAAGTTGATGTCTCTTCACAAAATAAAAAGAGCGGGGCGAAATACCCCGCTTCCTTTCAGAACGCTAGCAACGATAACTTAACTTCCCGGCTCCGATAACGGTTTCTCCACTCCGCCGTTTGGTTTCTGAAACGTGCGCGGATTGGCTTTGCCGTATTCCGCAAAGATCGCTTCAATTTCATCATACTCCAGTTCCTGCCTCACCAAAAGCTCGTGGGCAAAGCGTTCAAAAATCACTTTTTCTTGTTTGAGCAACTCCTCAACTTCGTGCATGCAATCCTTCAAAATCTGGTTTGTATCATCATTCAATTTAGTTTTAACCGTCTCTGAAAGTTGATTCTCGGGAACCGATCCATAGTCTCCAACATAACCCGAGGGCCCCATGCCAAGCCGCCACACCATGTGGTGTGCAATATTCATGGCGGCTGCAAAATCGGATGCGACCCCATTTGAAGTAGCCCCGAATTTAATTCTCTCCGCCACATATCCCGCAAGAAAACTCTTGATATCGGCAAGCAACACAGCGCAATCTTTTGTAAACCATTCTTCCACCGCCTGGGGGTGCACTACTCCTAAAGATCCGCCCTTGCGGGGAATAATGGACGCTTTAAAAACATCGTTCCGCGGATGAATGAGATATCCCACAATTAAATGTCCGGCTTCGTGGAAAGCGGTCGCTTCTTTTTCGCGGTCGGTCATCTTAATTTTATTTTTTACCCCAAGCTCGATTCGCTCGATAGCTTCCGTGATTTCCTTATACGAAATGACGTCTTTTCCATTTCGGGTCGCAATGAGCGCCGATTCTTTGATAATGTTCTCAATTTCGGCGGGAGATTTCCCCACCGCTTTTCTCGCCAAATGCCCCACATCAATCGAAGCTTCATGCTTCACTTTGCTTAAATAATATTGGAATAGCTTCTCGCGGCCGTCCAAACTTGGGCGGGTGATATAAACTTTTCGGTCAAAGCGGCCGGGACGAAGGAGCGCTGGATCCAGCACTTCTTCCTGAGCGTTGGTTGCTCCGATAATAATAACATTTTCTTCACGGGCTCCTAAGCCGTCCATCTCAACCAAGAGTTGATTTTGTGTTGAATTGGTTTCAGAACCGCCGCCGAATTGGTTGAATACCCGATTGCGGCCCATCGCGTCCAATTCGTCAATGAAGACAATGCATCCGCCAAAACCATAGGCCAATGACCTCGCTTTTTTGAAGAGCTGCCTCACGCGTGAGGCGCCAACTCCCACAAAAATTTCTACAAATTCGCTGGCAGACATCGAAAGAAAAGGAAGTCCGGCTTCCGTCGCAATGGCTTTCGCCAAATAGGTTTTGCCGCAGCCCGGCGGACCTACCATCAAAATACCACGCAAAATCTTCCCGCCGATTTTTTTAACTTTGGAATGGTCCTTGATCAATTGAACGACTTCCCAAGCTTCTTCTTTGGCCTCGTCAATGCCAATGACATCCGAAAAACGGACATTCACATCGCTGCCTTTGACGTCTTTTTTTTCCATCCTCGAAAACCCACCGCGAAAAACTGCCATATAGAGATATACAAAAACTACCGCGTTAACCGCCATCAGAAGCATTTGCATCGGCATGGTAGCCAATGTGATATTGCGATAATAGGATTCAAGAGATGTCATTCCCCAAATGGCAAGAATAACCAAAACAACGACCGCGATTCCGATTAAAATCCGGGCGCGGTAATTGAGGAAGTGCATTTTCAAGCGACGATAAGGCTTACTCATATTTTCACCAATCGAATAGAATACAGCTAAAAAGTGAAATTGTCAAGGACAGCGCTCCGTAAAAAGCAACGTAAGTCATGTTTTATCAACCAATTGCCCATCTGAACTCCCTTCATCGCCTTCTTCCCACGAAAACCAAGAATCCCAATCGCTTAAAGCCGATTCCTCATCCCAATGATGCAATTCTTGAGCCTCCTCTGCTACCTCATACGGCTCTTTAACTAAGAATCGGGAAGTATCCGACATTTTAAACGTAGGCGATGCAGGTGCGGGCTCACCTTCTCGTGTAAGAAGCTCTTGAGTTACCGGTACCACGTTGGATTGGGTATTCTTAATTGGATCTTTTTCATAGGCGGCGTAACTTAAAGAAGTATACCATGCGATCGAGATCAAACCCAAAAATAGGAGTAAAAATCTGTTTTCTGCCTTCATACGAACCCCTTTTTTCCCTTTATTAAGTAATAGCTTCTAGGTCAAAAAAAGTCAAATAGTGTTCAATTTACAGCTTAATTTTGACTTTGTAAGTGCTTCCGAAGCGCCTTTCCGGTATGAGAGCGCGGTTCCCTTGAAAGGCCTTCAAGAGGCCCCGCATAGACCACCTCACCGCCACCCTCTCCTCCCTCGGGCCCCAAATCGATCACATAATCGGCGCATTTGATCACTTCCATATTATGTTCGATCACGCAAATCGAATGACCGGCTTTGAGTAGGGTCTCGAAAGCAGAAAGTAGAAACGTAATGTCATAATAATGAAGGCCGGTGGTGGGTTCGTCAAAAAGATAAAGCAAATTGTTCTTCGTCGCGGCAGAAAGCTCAGAGGCCAATTTCAATCTTTGCGCTTCTCCTCCAGAAAGAGTGGTGGCCGGTTGGCCCAGTTTGAGATAACCTAATCCCACGCGGGAAAGAATGGAAAGAGAATCCGAAATCTTGGGCTCGTCACCGAAAAACTCAAGTGCTTGGCCGATGGTCAAATCAAGCACCTCGCGGATATTCTTTCCGTGGTATCTAATTTCCAACAGGTGAGACTGATAACGCGACCCTCCGCAAGCATCGCATGTGATGAAAACATCCGCTAAAAAATGCATTTCGATTTTAACCACCCCGCCGCCTTCACATTTTTCACAGCGGCCGCCCGGCACATTGAACGAAAAATGGCCGGGGGTTAAATGGCGTATTTTCGCTTCGCGCGTCCGAGCGAACACATTCCTAATTTGGTCAAACGCCTTCACGTACGTTACCGGATTAGAACGGGAAGTTCTTCCGATGGGGGATTGATCGATCAAGAGGAGATCCTCGATTTGCTCCCATCCTTTAATTTGGCCGACACGTCCGACGTCTTGAACCGGCCTTCCCCTCCAGCGCTTGTAATTGGCACATAAAATATCGTACATGAGGGTACTCTTTCCCGAACCTGAAACGCCCGTGATCACGACCAATTTGCCGAGCGGAATTTCAAGGGAAATATCTTTTAAGTTGTGCTCGCTTGCTTTTTGGATTTTGATTGAACGATGAACGAATTCGGCAGTACCGGGTACGGCCGGGACAGGTTCTTTATCCTTTTCATGAGAACCTGTCCCGTAACGTACCTGGTACCGTAGATTGCTGCGCTCAATTTTAAATTCCTTCCGAAAGTAACGGGCAGTATATGAATTTTGGACTGAAACCAAATCACGAAAAGACCCCGAAAAAACAATTTCTCCGCCGCGCTCTCCGCCTAAAGGCCCCAAATCGATCACTTGATCAGCTGCCTCAATCATGGTCCGGTCATGTTCGACCACCACCACCGTATTCCCAAGCCCTTTTAACTTCTCAAGCAAACGGATCAAAAGCGCGTTGTCCCGCTCATGAAGTCCCACACTGGGTTCATCCAGCACATAAAGCGTATCCACTAACGCGGAACCCAAAGAGGCAGCCAAATGAATTCGCTGAGCTTCGCCTCCTGAAAGCGTTCTGGAAAGACGATTCAACGTAAGATAGCCAAGGCCGACTTCGATTAAGAATAAAAGGCGATTTTTAATTTCAAGTAAAACGGCTTCTGCAACCGCGTGATCGTGCTCTGACAAAATCAAACGGTCAAAAAATTCCTTGAGTGAAGCGATGGTTAGTTCGCTCAGCTCGGCGATATTTTTTTGATTCACTTTAACTTGGAGCGCTTCGGGCCGAAGACGTGTTCCGCGGCATTTGGAGCACAGAAGATATCCGCGGTATTTGCTTAAAAAAATACGCACGTGCATTTTATAAGTTTTTTTCTCCAAATATTTAAAGAAATCTCGCACGCTAAAGAAGTTTTTATCGTCACAGCCTTCCAAAATCCAGTTTCGCTGTTCAGCGCTCAATTCCGAAAAAGGCAGATCCATTCGAATTTTCCTGCGCTTACAAAAATCTTTGAGCTGTTTAAACTCCCAAGCCGAGCTGGGCTTTGTCCACGGTTCGATCGCGCCTTCAGCCAGAGAAAGGCGCGGATTAGGAACAACCAAATTCTGATCAATCGTAATCACACGCCCAAACCCTTGACATTCAGGACAAGCGCCAAGAGGACTATTAAACGAAAACTGATTGGGATTGGGCAATGCATATTCGAGGTTGCAATCGGCGCAGGAAAATCGATTCGAAAATTTTCGTTCGATATATTTGCCACCCTTCTCTGCGACAATCGAAACTGAACCTTTTCCATATTTGAGGGCGCTTTCAAGCGAATCGAGTAACCGGCTTCGATTCTCGGGCTTCAATTCGATTTGATCCACAATCACCAAAACCATCCTCTCATCCTTACGTTTTCTTATTTCTTCTAAATTTATTTGTTTGCCCGAAACGAGAAAATTCAAAAATCCTTGCCGTTCTAATTCATTCCATATTTCGCGTACAAACCCGCGTTCCTTTTTGCCAATCTGAATCTGAAGCGGAAATGCAACCGTGATTGAATCTCCTCGAAAATCCTGAGTCACCTTCTCCAAAATGCTTAAAGGACTATCGCCCGAAACTTCCCGGCCGCATGATGAGCAATAAGTTACGCCGACACGGGCAAAAAGAAGTCTCAAATAATCGTTCAGTTCTGTTTGAGTGCCGACTGTGGAGCGCGCATTGGTAACGATATTTTTGACCTCGATAGCAATGGCAGGAAGAATACCGCTGACGGACTCAAGATCGGGCTTTTCAAGCCGCTCGAGAAATTGCCTGGAATAAGCCGAGAGTGACTCCATGTAACGGCGCCTTCCTTCCGCATAAAGGGTGTCAAAGGCAAGTGAAGATTTTCCGGAGCCGCTTACGCCGGTAACCACCACAAAAGTTCCATGCGGAATGGTCACATCTATATTTTTTAGATTGTGGGTTTTAACTCCCTGAAGCTGGATTGTGTCTGTCATTAAATAAAAAAGGCAGGGTTTGCAGATGCCCTGCCTTACCTGGTTTCAAACGACCTGAAAATTTAACTAACGAGCTGGGCTTGGTTTTCTCCCTTGACGGCCAAAGAGGCTAACATCACGTCATCAATCCGCTTCAGAAACTCTCCTCCTTGCTCAAGCCGTTGTGAGGAAGGCTGCAAAAATACAGAGGTCTTTTTCCTTCCAAGACTTTTCACGGTAAAGTGCGCCACCCATTTGTCACGATCGAAAAGGTGGCCATATTCGGTATTTCGGATCACGATTAAGCCCTTGACCTTGTCGGTTTCTTCAAGAATCCAGCCGGGAAAAGTGTTCAGCGCTTCGAGGACCTTCAAGTAAGTGTAATCGTAGGACTTGTCGTATACCAACTCCTGATCGTAGGCTGGAAAATCTTTCGCCTCAGTCGCACAGCCCGATAACACAAGCACTGCTGCGATAACCAAAAAAACGTGTTTTCTCAAGGTTGTTTTTCCCGCGTTTATAATTTCTGAGATTTTATCTCAAAATCCCCGCAGTGGCAACTAAAATTTGCCGGCGGTACTAGCTTAATTTGGCAAGGCCTTTGTCGAGAAGCTCCTGATTCAGGTATCGGCCTTCAGAAAAAACTTTCCCGGGGTTTTTCTCTGAAAAGGAGTAAAAGACGTCTCCGACGTAACGGCCGTGCACGTCAATCTTGTGCGTCCTGACCAGGACGAAGGGCACTCGGGCAAGTTGATCTCTCACGAATTCAAAGGCTTCGTAGCCTTTTTTCTCATCAATCGGAGGCGAGTCGATTTGTGCAAGCCGAATCCTTTGCTCTTTCCACACTTGGAAGCCGAGATCGATTCTCAGAATCAAAGTGTCACCGTCCACGATTCTTTCTACGACTGACTTGTACACGTACGTGGCCTCCGC
>JACQQO010000090.1 GCA_016206955.1 Candidatus Omnitrophota bacterium | reverse complement strand
GTCCGGTGATTATCAATACTTCCTTTAATGTTCGCGGTGAGCCCATTGTGTGTACGCCCGAAGATGCCTTCCGCTGTTTCATGAGAACCGAAATGGATTATTTGGTGGTCGGGAATTTTGTTTTAGATAAGCGGGAGCTAAAAGCGGTTCCTCTGAAGAAGGAGAAAACTTATTTTGAACTGGATTAAGAAAACTTGGAATCAGATTCCGTCTAGCCCAAAAACGGTCCGGGAATTCGGATTTATTTTGGCTGGATTTCTTCTTTTCTTTCCTGCTTTAGCAAGCGGAATTAAGTTTTTTCTTGCTCGTCAATCCTTCCATTATTGGTTCGGTTGGCCGATTTTAAGCTTTACCGCTTTGGTGATTAATGGGTTGGTTCCAGCCGGAATGTCGCTTGTATATCGAGCGGCCATGTTTGTTGCCCACGGCATCTCATGGGTCATGATGCGGCTCATTCTGGGATTCTTTTTTTATCTTGTTTTGTCGCCCATAAGCATTACAATTCGTATTTTAGGAAAAGATATCTTGGATCAAAAAATAGATCCAAACGCGAGAAGTTATTGGAAAAAAAGGGAACATCGTTCAGAGCGAGAACGGTACGAAAGGCTGTTTTAAACCGAAGAAATGGCAAAATTTAATCTCTTCAAAGAACTTTGGGATTTTTTGAGGGTGCGTAAGAAATGGTGGCTTGCTCCCATGATTATTGTCTTGGTGCTTCTGGGAGCTCTTATTGTCTTGACGGAGAGCACCGCCGTCGCGCCTTTTATTTACACCCTCTTTTAGTCGCAAGTGTTGACTCCTTACAAAGCCTCCTTCCGCCGTCCTTTTGAAGTGGTGGCACGATTTTTTATCCGCATGGGCTTTAGCCCCAACGGTCTTACGCTTTTTGGACTTTTTCTTGGTATTTTGACCTGTCTTTTTTTTCTTTGGAATCGCAATCCCGCTCTCTTTGGATTCCTCATTATTCTGTGCGGTTTATTCGATGCCGTGGATGGCGCCGCCGCGCGCCTGATGGATCGAATAACAAAATTCGGTTCCTATTTGGATGCCATGTGTGACCGGATATTTGAGTCGATGGTTGTTTTGACTGCGGCTTATGTCAGCGGTCATTGGGTGCTTTGTTTTTTAATGATAGTAGGATCGATACTGATCAGTTATGCCAAAGCGCGCGCTGCCATGGAAGTTTCAGTTTCGAATAGTGAGTGGCCTGATTTTATGGAACGGGCGGAACGAGATCTCATCTTTGCTTTTGGTCTGATCCTTTGGGGTTTTTTTCCGGGTGGTTTGTTTGGAAGGGATCTTTTTTTCTGGGTGTTGTTAGGACTTGACCTTGCCGTTTATGGAACGCTTCTTCAGCGCATTCTGCGCGCGAAGCGTTTGATCGAATCCCGCACGTAGTTTCCAAAGAGTAAAATCAAACCAATGACGGTTAAGAAAGGGTGAATAACTAATCCCACTTTAACAAATGGAGTTCGTTGGGCCGACGGGTAAACGGTGCCTTTTAATATTTCCTCCCGGTTTAATTCACTTTGCGCAATGATTTTGCCGTTAGGATCAATGATTGCCGAAAAGCCATTGGGCGAGACGCGCACAACATAGCGGTTGGTTTCAATGGCGCGGATACGGTCATGAAACAAATGATACTTCGGCAGAAGAGTTCTTAAAAAATGTCCCGGATTTGAAAGCGGAAAAAGGATTTCTGCTTCGCTCTTCACCCAATTTTTTCCTTCTTCTGATTTCACATCTTCGTAACACAACATGGGCCCGATTTTTATGTCGTCGAGTAAAAGCGGTTTTTTCTCCGTTCCGAGGACCTGTCCGATTCGCCGAAAGGGAGGCGGTGTCATGGCTCGATATTCCTGGACACTTTGATTCGGCGTAAATAAGAGTGCCGTGTCAAATCTTTCGCCCCCTTCCAAACTGCCGCCGGGAAGTTTAGGGATATAGGTTCCAAGCAGAATCGAAGTATTTTTAAGCCGGGCAAGACCTTCAAGCCACTTGGGTTCTCTTAAGACGTCGATAGGTAAACCGTATTGTGGGAATACGATTAAATCCGCCGTTCCGCCAAGCTCTCGAATTGTTTTTTCGTAAGTTGTGATGATGTCCCGTCTATGGTTGGAGCGCCAATCGGGTGAAATCGGAAAATTGTGTTGAACGATGGCCACTTTGATTGGAACAGATTGAGAAACTTGTGGCAAAAGAATGGAACTAAGACCAAGCATGATGACAGCAATTAAAAGTTCATTCCGGAAGCGTTTGTCCCGCGTTGCAATCCATTGAGCAGTCAGGGAGTTTGTAAGCATGATGAAAAAAGTAACGCCTGAAATCCCAGCGATCCTGACAATTCCTGGAAAAAGAGGGGCTTGGAGAAAAGAAATTTGATCTCCAATAGTATTAATCGGCGTAAGCGAATAAAGAAAAGAAGCAAAAGACCAGCTGATTGGAGGGGCGAAGATGTGAATCCAATGATTTTTGAAACGGCGCCAAAACCAACTGACCGAAAATCCAAAGAGACTAAAAAAAGGAAGCGTGAGAAGAATCACAATCAAAAATATTCTCAATTCATAATAAACAATCCAATAAAGAAGCGCGGATAAAAAAAGGGCTCCTAGAAAGAGGCCGGCAAATAAACTCTTAAAGGGCGACCAAGTTTGAATGGCAAGAAAAAAGGGAACGAAACCGATCCAGATTAGAAATTCAAGTTGCGGGATCCAAATCGAAAGGATTAAGAGTAAAAGGGAAAGGATCAAAAGTCCGACATTCCGATAACTCATAATTCGCAATTATAGCATAGAAGAAATTTAACCTAACAAGAGTTTTCCTAAGTCTTGACAAATAAAGCGTTTACTGATAAGATCTAACTTAAATTTAAGGTTTCCTCATGGCAGAAAACATACAATTCGATCCCATTGAAGACTTAATTTCGGAAATCGCAAAGGGCCATTTTGTGATTATGGTTGATGATGAATCCCGCGAAAACGAAGGCGATTTGATTTTTGCCGCTCAATTTGTCACGCCCGAGAAGATTAATTTCATGATGAAAGAAGCGCGCGGCCTCATCTGTGCTCCTTTGCCGGATGATCGGCTTTTTCGCCTCGGCCTTAAGGATATGGTCACCCGCTCAGAAGATCCGATGACAACTGCTTTCACCGTTTCCGTCGATGCCCGCCGGGGAATCACCACCGGGATTTCAGCACACGACCGGGCAAGAACCATCGAAGTTTTAGCGGATCCGAATTCAAAACCCAGCGATTTAAATGCTCCGGGTCATATTTTTCCTTTGAGAGCAAAATATGGCGGCGTATTGATCCGCGCCGGCCATACGGAAGCGGCGATTGATTTGGCTCGACTTGCGGGGCTGATTCCCGCCGGCGTCATTTGCGAAATCATCAATGATGATGGAACGATGGCGCGCACGAGCGATTTATTTAAGTTTGCGAAGCGGCATGGAATTAAAATCGGCACGATTAAAGCACTCATCGCATACCGAAGACAATTTGATAAGCTCATTGAAAAAGTGAGCGAAGCGGATATTCCCACTGAAACGGGAAGTTGGCGATTGAAACTTTACCGCTCTTTGATTGATGGTTTGGAACATGTGGCATTGGTGAAGGGAGAAATTTCGGAAGCCCCTACGATGGTCCGAGTTCATTCGGAATGTTTTACGGGAGAAGTTTTCGGATCGCTCAGATGTGATTGTCGCGAACAACTCGCGGCTGCAATGGCGATGATCGAAAAAGAAAAGAGAGGCGTTTTGCTTTACATCCGCCAAGAAGGCCGCGGGATTGGTCTTGCCAATAAATTAAAAGCGTATCAGCTTCAAGATCAAGGGCTCGATACCGTGGAAGCCAATGAACAGTTGGGGTTTAAGCCCGATCTCAGAGAATATGGAACCGGCGCTCAAATTTTAAAAGATCTCGGCCTTTATGAAATCAGGCTTCTCACCAATAATCCAAGAAAGATAGTGGGGCTTGAAGGGCACGGTCTTAAAGTGGTCGAACGGATTCATCTTGAGATGCCAGCACATTCCCACAATGAAAAATATTTAAAGGCAAAGCGCGAAAAGATGGGCCATTTTTTTGGCCAGTTAGGAACGCATTGATGGCACACATCATCGAAGGAGAGTATTCTGGGAAAGATTTACGCGTTGGAATTGTCGTCTCGCGCTTTAATGAATTTGTTACTAAATCGATGCTGGAAGGAGCGTTGAATGAACTGAGGCGTGCTGGGGTTTCAGATGCCGATATCCATGTGGTGTGGGTGCCGGGAGCCTATGAAATTCCTTTCGCGTCTCAAAGCCTTTTAGAATCGAATAAATTCGATGCGCTTGTTGCCATTGGCTGTGTTATTCGCGGCGAGACGAGCCACTATCAACATTTGGCCCAAGCCGTGTGTGACGGTGTTCAAAAAGTAGCTTTGGAACGAAAGATTCCGATTGGTTTCGGTGTGATTACCGTGGAAAGCATGGCTCAGGCGATTGAGCGAGCCGGCGGAAAACACGGCAACAAAGGCCGGGATGCGGCCAAGTCCGCGCTTGAAATGGTTCACATCGTCAGAAAGTTTCAGACGGGAGGAGAAAAAGAAATTACATTTAAAAAGTTAATTGAGCAAGAGTTCAAAAAGTAGTTTTTCCTTTTATCCGCTCTTTTTCATCGATTTATGCGAAAACGAACTCAAGCGCGCGAGTGCGCTTTAAAAATTCTTTATCAATTGGATATTCTGGATCAGCCCATTGACCAAGTGATATCCGCCTTTTGGGAATTTAATCCTGCTTCCGATGACGTACGCCAGTTTGCAGAACAGCTCGTGCGCGGTACCCGCGAACATCTAACCGAAATCGACCAGAAAATTATTCACTACACCGAAAATTGGCAGCTGAACCGAATGGCCGTTGTGGACCGCAATATTCTTCGGTTTGCTGTTTATGAACTTCTCTTCATGGATGAAATCCCTCCCAAAGTGACGATCAACGAGGCCGTCAATGTCGCCAAAAAATATTCCCAAGACGAAGCCGGCAAATTTGTGAATGGCATCTTGGATAAAATCAATCATACGGAAGTAACGAAGTCCGATACGGCAGGTTCCAAAGAGGAGACTCATGGATAACTTGAATTCCCTCCCCACAAGGGGGGAAGGAAAGTCCCGGGACGAGTTTTGGATGAAGCGCGCCTTACAATTGGCTGAGAAAGGCCGCGGATGGGCAAGTCCCAATCCCGTTGCCGGAGTTTGTTTGGTCAAGAACAACCATTTAATTTCAGAAGGATTTCACGCTGCCTTTGGAAAGCCTCATGCCGAAACCGAAGCCATTCGAAAAGCCGGTTCTCACGCCAAGGGCGCTACAATGTATGTGACGCTCGAACCTTGCTCTACCTACGGAAAAACCCCGCCTTGCACTGAAGCAATTTCTAAGGCAAGAATTAACCGCGTCGTCGTAGGCGCGATTGATCCCAATCCGAAACATCAAGGGCGCGGCATTTCAATTCTTAAAAAACACGGCATACGAGTCCAAACCGGTGTTTTAAGAAAAGAAGTTGAAATACAAAATGAGGCTTTTTTCAAATGGATCCGAACCGGTTTTCCATTTGTGATTTTGAAAATGGCGCAGAGTTTGGATGGAAAAATTGCTTCTCGAACCGGAGAGAGCCGCTGGATTTCGGGAAGCGAAGCTCGTGAATGGGTGCATCATTTGCGCGCATCGGTGGATGCAATTTTGGTGGGTAAAAATACGGTTCTCAAAGATGATCCACGTCTGACGGTACGCAATGGCAGGAAAATCAAGGAGCCATGGCGAATTATTTTGGATACGAAGGGAGAGGTATCGATTCAGGCAAGGGTATTTAAAAGTTCCGGGCCTATCATGCTTGTTTGCTCTGAGAAAGCATTTGAGTGCGTTCTCAAAAAATTCCGTCGGACAAAAGTTATGCTTCTTCCGCTTCGCATTCGCGACGGCAAGCTGGATCTCACTCAGTTGCTTCAAAAGTTAGGTGCATTGGGAATTACCTCGCTTTTGGTGGAAGGCGGCGGAGAAGTGGCTTGGAGCTTTCTTCGTTCGAAGCTCATGGATAAAATTGAGTGGGTGATTGCGCCAAAGATTATCGGCGGCCGCGAAGCCATCACCTCCGTTGAAGGAAAAGGGTTTGTTTCACTTTCCAGGGCGCTTCCAATTTATTCCACACGAATGGTGAAGTTGGGAGAAGATTTTCTTTTGGAGGGTTATCTTCATCATGTTTTCAGGAATCGTTGAAAAACAAGGGAAATTAATACGTAAAGCGCATCAAGATTCGCAAATTGCTTTTACGTTTGAGACGAACGCTTGGGATAGGCCGCTTAAGCGCGGAGAAAGTATTTCAGTAGACGGCGTTTGTTTGACGGTGGCTTCCGTGCTCAGCAAAAATCGTTTTACCATCCAAGCGATTCCAGAAACTTTGGCCTCATCTACCCTCGGTCGTTTGAAGCCGAGAGAACGAGTGAATCTTGAACGCTCGCTCAAATGGGGCGAGCGGATTGGGGGACATTTTGTTTTGGGCCATGTCGATGGCGTCGGCCGGATTTTAAAAAAACAAACCCGCGGAAAGAATTTTGTCTTTGAGATTGAAGTTCCGCTAGAGATCAGACCCCATCTTGTCCCTAAAGGATCGGTGGCGGTGGATGGGATTAGTTTAACCCTTCAAAAAATATCGTCTAAGACTATCACAATCGGCGTTATTCCCCACACAGCTAAAATGACCACGTTAGGCAGAAAAAAGAGGGGAGACCTCGTTAATTTGGAAGCCGATGTCATTGCCAAACATTTGGCTCGCTTGGTTTCGAAATCTTAAAAACCACTAAGTTTACGACACGAGTTTGCCGAAAAAAGTAAGAGTGGACAAGAGGGGCAATCATACGGTTTAATAACAAAATTGAGTTAAACGGGTTTGATCAGCTAAGGAGGAAATCGATGCTGAGAATAGTTATTTTGATCGTTGCATTCTTTGCGCTTACCACGAATACCTATTCGGAAGAACCGAGCGTGAGTCCAGATTTATCTCATCCAACTCAAAGTTTTTATTCCGCGCCGCTTGATCGTTTAAGCAGCGGTTTCGTCAATGTGGTAACGAGCCCGCTTGAATTGATCAATCAACCGAGGGAAGAATTGAAACGAGCCGATTTTTTCCCGGCTATCATCCCAGGAATCGTTCGCGGCATTGGCTGGTTTGGGGTACGACTTGGGGTAGGCATTTTTGAAATCGTTACTTTTCCTGTTCCTTGGAAGCCGCATCTTGATCGCATAAATCTCGACTGGCTTTCTCTATAAAAAATAAGCTTTCTTGAAAATGGCATTAGCACCTCAAGAAAAACCACGTTACTCCTCTGAACAAAAATCCAAAAAAAAGGGACTAATCCTTGTTCACACAGGCGATGGAAAAGGCAAGACGACCGCCGCCCTTGGCATCGCTTTTAGAGCCGCGGGAAATGGAATACGTGTTGCCGTAATCCAATTCATCAAAGGAAAATGGAAATATGGCGAGCTCGAATCGGCCAAACAGCTGAAGACTCCAATTGAAATTCATCAAATGGGCGAGGGTTTTACGTGGGATACGAAGAATCGCGCACGCGATATCGAGATGACGCAAAAAGCTTGGGCCCTTTGCAAAGAAAAAATGATGAGCGGCCAATACGGCGTCGTTATTTTTGACGAGATCAACTACGTCATCGATTATGATTATTTAAATATCAATGAAGTTTTAGAAGCGCTTAAGAAAAAACCCGAAATGGTACACGTGGTCTTAACCGGTCGTAACGCAAAGCCTGAATTGATTGAAGTTGCCGATCTTGTTACCGAAATGAAAGAAATCAAACACCCATTTAAAGACCAAGGCATTCTCGCTCAGCGCGGGATTGAATTTTAATTGCCATGTTTCAAGATGGTGATATCATGCTGTGTAAAAG
>JACQQO010000087.1 GCA_016206955.1 Candidatus Omnitrophota bacterium | reverse complement strand
GTGTTTGTCCTTTTTACGATTGTGCTCGCGGCCACTACAGCCGCGGTGGGCTTGGCCATTGTGTTTGCGATCTACCGAAATCAAAAAACCGTCTACACCGATGAGATCGACCTCTTAAAATGGTAAACTCGCCCATTTTGATTCCGCTCCTTCCGCTTTTTGCCTTTGTCCTGATTGTCTTCTTTGGAAAATGGCTTCGGGAGAAAAGCGCTTGGATTGCAATTCTGGCAAGTTCGCTTTCCTGTTTTGTTTCACTCAGCGCAATTCTCAAAGTGATTCAAGGGTCAACGATCCAACAAAATTTCACGTGGCTTACGATCAACCAGATTCCGCTGGAATTCGGAATCGGAATCGATCCTTTGAGCGCCATGATGCTTTTTGTCGTGACCTTCGTCGGAACTTTAATCGTGATTTATTCGGTTGGCTATATGCATGGCGATCCGCGCTATCCGCGCTTCTTTGCTTATATTTCGCTTTTTTTATTTTCCATGCTCGGGCTTGTGCTCGCGACCACTTTGGTAGAAATGTATCTTTTCTGGGAATTGGTGGGGCTTTGTTCCTACTTTCTCATCGGATTTTGGTTTGAAAAGAAAGAAGCGGCCGAAGCCGGACGCAAAGCTTTCATCACGAATCGAATCGGCGACATCGGGTTTTTTTTAGGGATTGCTACCTTTTTCTATGCAACCGGAACCGTGCGCTTTGCGGATATCACGCCGGAATTTTTTCACGGCATGCAGGGAAATCCAGTTTTGATTCTCGCTGCGCTTCTTTTATTTTGCGGCGCAATTGGAAAATCAGCCCAATTTCCGCTTCATGTTTGGCTGCCCGATGCCATGGAAGGCCCAACCCCCGTCAGTGCGCTGATTCACGCGGCTACGATGGTGGCGGCCGGCGTTTACATGGTGGCAAGGCTTTTTCCGCTGTTTCACGCTTTTCCGGACGCTTCGCAAGTGGTCATGATCATTGGAACGCTTACCGCCTTCATGGCAGCTTTTTTTGCGCTCACTCAAATGGATATCAAAAAAGTGCTGGCCTATTCCACCATCAGCCAGTTAGGTTTCATGATCGCGGCTTTGGGAGTTGGTGGGATGAGCGCTGGCTCGTTTCATTTAATGACGCACGCCTTTTTTAAGGCTCTTCTCTTCTTGGGCGCCGGAAGCGTCATTCACGGAACGGGAGTTCAAGATATGCGGGAAATGGGAGGCTTAAGAAAATCAATGCCGATTACGTTTTGGACTTTTATTATCGCGACCGTAGCGATCGCCGGTATTCCGCCCTTCTCGGGATTTTGGAGCAAAGATGAAATTTTGACGAGTGCGTTTGAGTCAGGGCACCAAATTACATTTTGGATTTTAATGATTACAGCTTGCATGACTTCATTTTACATGTTCCGGCTTCTTTTTCTTACCTTCTTTGGCGCTGGCCGCGGAAAAGGTCATGCCCACGAGTCTCCATTTGTAATGACGATTCCGCTGATTGTTTTAGCGATCGGCTCGGCTGGAATCGGCCTTATCGGTTCGCCTTGGATGAACCATTGGTTCCAAAATTTTCTGGGCGGCCACGGAGATATTCACGTCAATTTCTTTGTTGTCACCCTCTCAATCGCCACGAGCGCGATCGGGTTTTTGATTGCGTATTTATTTTACGTAGCAAGAACCGAACTTCCGAAAAGTTTAGCCGAAAAATACGGGTTGCTTTACAACGCTTCGCAGCACAAACTTTGGATCGATGAAATTTATCAGGCCACGGTTATCCGCTGGTTCAAGCAAATCGCAAACGGTTCTTTTCAGTTTGATTCAAAGCTGATTGACCGAACGGTCGATGAAGTCGGATTTAAAACTGTTCTCTTAAGCCGGATTAAAAATTGGATTGACCAATATATCGTGGATGCACTCGTCAACTTCACCGGTTGGATTACCAATAAAACGAGTGCAGTTTTGCGGCTTATTCAGACAGGATACATTCACAACTATTTATTGGTTTTGCTTTTTGGTATTTTAATTATCGCTTACACCTTTTTTAAAATTTAAAACTTAGGAGATTCGATCAATGAACCTACCAGTTTTATCGTGGCTTGTTTTCTTGCCTCTTCTTGGAATGATTATGATTATCCTCATGCCGAGCGGCCAAACGAAATGGATCCGCGCGATGGCAAATGTCATTACGGGAATTATTCTGTTACTGGCTATCAAAGTGATGCTTGCTTTCAATTTAACCGATCCCGGAATGCAATTGGTAGAACGCGTGCTGTGGATTCCGCAATTGAATGTTTATTATCACTTGGGAGTCGACGGAATCAGTTTGACCATGGTCCTTGCAACTGCTCTCCTTTCCTTTTTAGCTTGCGTTGGTTCGTTTGGAATTACAGAGCGTGTCAAAGAATATTACGCGCTTTATCTTTTGCTCGAAACCGGCATGCTGGGAACGTTTCTCGCGCTGGATCTTTTTTTATTTTATATTTTTTGGGAAGTGGTTTTGGTTCCGATGTATTTTCTGATCGGAATTTGGGGCGGCCCGCGCAAAGAATATGCGGCGATTAAGTTTTTCCTTTATACGCTTGCGGGGAGCATGTTCATGCTGATCGGAAT
>JACQQO010000086.1 GCA_016206955.1 Candidatus Omnitrophota bacterium | reverse complement strand
CTACAAGTTGAGAGCAGTCGTCCCCGGCGGACTTTCTGCTGCGGTTCTGACGGCAGATGAAATCGACGTCAAAATGGATTTCGATTCGCTCAAAGCCGCCGGTTCCATGGGAGGTTCCGGCGGGGTGATCGTGATGGATGAAACGGTTTCGATGGTAGATGCCCTGCGGATCACGATGCAATTTTTCGCTCACGAGTCGTGCGGCCAGTGTTCACCTTGCCGCGAAGGAACGGGCTGGATTTACCGGATCTTGAACCGGATTGTCAGCGGAAAAGGAAGGCCCAATGACATTGATAATCTTCTGGATATCGGAAAATATCTGGGCGGAACGACAATCTGTGCGCTTGCCGATGGGGCGCAGATGGCGTTTTTGAGTTATCTCAAAAAATTCCGAAGTGAATTTGAAAAATTTATAAAGAAAAGTGTCATTCCCCCGTACGCGGGAATCCAGACGGCCGGATCCCCGCGTTCGCGGGGATGACAGGATGAGTAACCATGCCCACGCTTAAGATTGACGGACAGGAAATAACGGTTGAGAAGGGAACGACCATTATCCGCGCGGCGGAGAAACTCGGGATTTCGATTCCTTATTATTGTTATCATCCCGGTTTGAGCATCGCGGGAAATTGCAGAATGTGTTTGGTAGAAGTGGAAAAAATGCCGAAGCCTCAGATTTCCTGCCACATTCAGTGCCAAGACGGAATGGTGGTTCAAACTCAGACGGAAGGGGTTAAAAAATTGAGGCAGCACATCCTTGAATTTTTACTCGTGAATCATCCGCTCGATTGTCCCGTCTGCGATCAAGCCGGTGAATGCTGGCTTCAGGATTATTATATGAAACACGGCCTTTACGATTCTAAGCTGAACGAAAACAAAGTGAAAAAATCGGCCAAAGCCGTTCCGCTCGGACCGACGATCGTGCTAGATTCAGAGCGCTGTATTTTGTGTTCCCGCTGCGTCCGCTTTACGGATGAAATTACAAAGACCAATGAGTTCGGAATTTTTAATCGCGCGGACCATTCCGAAATTGGAATTTACCCGGGACGCGAGCTCAACAACAAATATTCGGGAAATGTCGCGGATATTTGTCCTGTTGGCGCACTCACGGATCGCGATTTTCGGTTTAAGTGCCGCGTTTGGTATCTTCAAAAAACAGAATCCGTTTGCCCCGGCTGCGCGCGAGGTTGCAACATCACGATCGAAACCAATCAAGAACGGCCTCATCATGCGGCAGGCGAGCGCGTCATGCGCCTTAAACCGCGCTATAACGATGATGTGAACGATTGGTGGATGTGCGATGCGGGAAGGTATGGCTACAAATTCATCGATCATGACCGCATCACAGATCCGATCGAGCGTTCGGAGGGAATGGTAAGATCGGTTGAGTGGAAGGAAGTAGTGGAAAGTTTTTTGAAATCATTTAAAAAACTCCTTAAAGAATCGAAAAATGAGATTGTCGTTTTTATTTCTCCTCAAATGACGAATGAGGAAATGTATTTGGCCAAGAAACTTTTCACGAAGGAGCTTGGCATCGAACGAGTTTTCTTGGCGAGCACAAATCCGGAAGGCGATCAAGATGATTTTCTCATTTGCGCCGACAAGCACCCCAATCGGAAAGGCGCGGAATGGATTGGTTTTCAGGAAGATAAACGCGAGATCAAACATATTTTCGAGGAAGCAGCGAAAGGACTAATTAAAGGGATGATTATTTTTGGACAAGATCTCATTAGCTTTTATCCGGATCAAAACGTAGAGGAAATACTTCACCGGCTAGAGCTCAGCGTTTTCATTGGAAGCAATCATAATTTAACTTCCGAGCACGTTCAACTTGTGATTCCTGCTGCGACCTATGCCGAAAAGGACGGCACCTTCACTAATTTTGAAGGCAGAGTCCAGCGCATTCGCCCCGCCCTTTTGCCGCTAGCTGAATCCAAACCGGAATCAGAAATTTTAATGCTATTGGCTCGTAAGCTTGATTTAGATTGGACTTATCAAAGCCAGGAAGATGTGTTTGACGGTCTGACTCGTTCCGTGAGTCAATTTCGAGGACTCAGTTATAAAAAAATCGGGATGCAGGGAGTTTCCTTCCACCATTAAGGGGGGAAGGAAGAAAGCGAAATGATCACACAAATCTTCATTCAATCGGTGCTAGCGTTTGTCATGATTGGATTCGTTTTTAATTTGGCCGCGCTTCACACTTGGATTGAACGCAAGCAAAGCGCATTGATCCAAGACCGTATCGGCGCAAATCGCGCGTGGATTGTCCTTCCATGGAAATGGGCCGCACCCATCAATTGGCTCCTTCGGCCTTTCAATGTACTCGGCCTGTTTCATCCGATCGCGGATGCCATCAAGATGTTCACCAAGGAAGATTACGTTCCCCCGAAAGGAAATAAATTCCTTCATACGCTTGCGCCGTGCCTTTCCCTTTTCTTCGCGCTAATTGGATTTGCTGCGATCCCTTTTGGCAATACCATTGAGATCGGAGGAAGGGTAATCAACTTGCAAGTGGCCAATATGAACGTTGCACTTCTTTACATTTTCGCAGCTGCCTCGATGGGAGTCTACGGCGTGGTGCTCGCCGGATTTTCCTCGAACAACAATTACGCTGTGCTTGGTAGCCTTCGCGCGCTTAGTCAAATGTTATCTTATGAAATCGCGATTGGGCTGACGGTGATGGGAATTGTCATGATTTATGGAAGTCTCGATCTTCAAGAGTTAGTCCGCTCGCAGGGAAACTATCTTTGGGGATGGATCCCGCTGTGGGGAATTATCCTTCAGCCTGTCGGTTTTCTCACTTTCTTGGCGGCCGGAATTGCCGAGACGAAACGAATTCCTTATGATGCACCGGAAGGCGAGTCTGAAATCATCGGTTACTTTCTGGAATATAGCGGGATGAAATTCGGAATGTTTTTTTTCACCGATTATTTGGAAACGATTATGATTGCTGCTCTTGCAACCACTCTTTTTTTCGGCGGCTGGCAAGTGCCTTATTTGAATGAGACGGGATTTCAATTTCCATGGGGAGCATCGATTGCATTGGCGCCTCTCGCCGTATCGCTTCTTCAAATTCTTTCTTTTGTTCTCAAGGTCCTATTGTTTTGTTGGTTTTTGATGACGATTCGCTGGACGCTCCCACGTTTTCGATATGATCAAATCCTTAAACTGGGATGGAAATATCTTTTCCCAATTGCTTTGGCCAATGTGTTTGTCACCGCGATCGTTGCTTTGGTGATGAGATGATCCGAACCAAAGTCGTGAGCCGCCCGAAACTCAGTTTTTGGGAGCGCATTTATTTTCCAGAGATTTTCCGTGGCGTTGCCCTTACTTCAAAGCATTTTCTTAAGAATTTAACCTTGCATCTGTTTCATTCGATTGGTTTGTTCAGAAAAGTCGCGGCCATGGTGACCATTCAATACCCGGAAGAACTTTGGAAGTTGCCGTTCCGTTCGAGGACGCGGCATCGGCTGACCAAACGCGCGGATGGTTCGCCGCGCTGCGTGGCCTGCATGATGTGCGAAACCGTGTGTCCGGCGCGCTGTATCTATATTGTGGCGGAGGAACATCCGGATCCAAATATCGAAAAGCGCCCGAAAAGTTTTGATATCGATTTGGGAAAATGTGTATACTGTGGATTTTGCGTGGAGGCATGTCCGGAAGATGCGATTCGGATGGATACCAAAATTTTAGATATCGCCGCTTACTCGCGCGAGGAAATGATGTTGGATATGAATGAACTCC
Source organism: Candidatus Omnitrophota bacterium (assembly GCA_016206955.1). Taxonomy (GTDB): domain Bacteria; phylum Omnitrophota; class Omnitrophia; order Omnitrophales; family Danuiimicrobiaceae; genus 01-FULL-45-10b. The sequence continues at coordinate 4,104 of JACQQO010000086.1, read as the reverse complement.
TCAATCCGTCACATAAATCGGGTTTGAAATAATCCAAAGCTTTCCATCTACATAAACTTCACTTCGCCAGTAACCCCGAGCTTGCGTCTCATATTCTAAGGTAGTGCCAAGACCTTCTTTAACGGTGCTTCCATTATGAATCAATTTGATTTGGGCTGTTTTTGGGGTTTTAACCACAAACTGAATCGGTAATTCTGATAAAACCACATCACCCGCCTCGTAAACTTTATTCCCAACCAAAGCAGAAAACGAAAAATCTTGGGCCGGCCCGTAGATTTCAAAGGCGATAAAGCTTTTTCCGCGACCTAAGGATTCCACAATTTTTTCTGCTTTGAATTCCTTTGCTTGAACGTACATCGTCACCGTTTGAAAATAAAGCAGCAAATTCTCGGCGTAAAGACCGTGCCAGTAAAATTTTAAATGGGCGTCTGTAGAACCAAATGCGGCCACATGTCTGCCTGATTTTAAATGTTCATCCCAAAGTTTAAGCCCGGCGTCAGGATTTTCCAAAACCGATTTAATAAAGCCGCGCGGCGTAAAAAATAAGGCTTTAAGACTAAGACTTCTGGGATCTGCAGCATAAAAAGTGTCGGAAAAACAGAAAACTTCAAGACCGTCGAAGTGTTGAACATCCCAGTTCGGCCACGGCTTTCGCGGGGAGAGAGGATGTGCAATGATAGCGTAACCTTCTTGCCCATGAATGAAATCGACAATACCTTGTGTGTTTCCAGTGTTGTGAGGTTCCTCTTTAATTCCAAGGCCGATCAAATGTCCCTCGTTCCAAGTTGAAATTTCATCTCCGAAAATGAGCAAAGGATGATTCGGTAGATTCATCTTTTGGTAGGTGCGGAGAGCGTTTAAGTTGTTGTGGTCTGTAACGACCACAAAATCAAGGCCGGCTTTCTTCGCTGTTTTGATGATTAAGGCAAGCGGCGCCTTTGAATCATGCGAATACTCTGTGTGCACATGGACGACCCCGCGGAAAAGATGCGGTTTTTGATTTTTGGGAGGGGTAAAAGCAGGCGTTCGGATGACAAAAGTACAACTTGAACATATCCAAAGAGAACATACCAAAAAGGATATGATCTTCAGTGAATTTTTCGATTTCATAAGAGCTTCGATGTGGAAGGTTTAAGTTTATCCAGAGAGAGGGGTTCCGCCTGTGCATCCCGCGGCAGTGCCTGTCGGGGCATCAGCGCCGGTTCCGACGAAGATGACGGCCGTTTGATCAAGACAATAAGTGTTGATGCCCATCGTATTGATTGGGACCGCTAATACAGAAAATGCGGCACCGGAAGCATCGACGCTATAAGTGAACGTATAACTATGCCGGCCGGGCGCTACATTTGCTCCATTCCAGCTTGAATCTAAAAAAGGAACATCTCCTGCCGTGAGGGTTGCTACATCTGGTGCAAAGGCGGGTGGGTTTTGTTGGGCCCGGTACATTTCATTGGCCGTGCTGAAAGCCCGAAGGTCAGATATAACAGAAGAATGATTGGCATTGACCCTTGCTCTTAAAAGCCCAGGAATCGCAATAACAGCAATCGTACCAAGAATTGAACTGACAATCGCAATTTCAATAAGTGTAAACCCTTTTTTAACCATCGGCGGGTATCATATCATTTTCATTATTAAAATCACCTCCTATTTCAGTACCGTTACCCAAACCAGTTGCGGTCGAGCGTCCGGTATTGAATCGCCTCCGCGATATGTTCTTCCCGAATAGATTCAGATTCGGCAAGGTCCGCAATCGTGCGGGAAATTTTAAGAATTTTATGATACCCTCGCGCTGAAAGATCGAGTTCTTTCATCGCACGTTCAAGAAGCAGTTTTCCGGCTGAATTCGCCGCACAATATTTCCGGATTTCTTTCGCTGTCATCAACGCATTAGTTTTTTCCAAGTCATTTTGGAAACGCCCCGCTTGAATTTTGCGCGCTTTCAAAACGCGTTCCCGAATTTGACTGGAACTTTCCTGCGGGATGGGACTGGCCAGATCTTTATATTCGATCGCCGGCATTTCCACATGAAGGTCGAGGCGATCAAGAATGGGCCCTGAAATTTTCTGATGGTATTTTTGGATTTGGCTCATGGTGCATCGGCAAGCCCGTTTGGGGCTCGTTAAGTAGCCACACGGACATGGGTTCATCGCACAAACAGTCAGGAATTGAGCCGGGAAGACAAAATTCATTTTGGCCCGTGAAATTAAAATCCATCCCTCTTCGATCGGAGCCCGCAGAGCCTCGATCGCATCGCGCCGGAATTCCGGAAATTCATCCAAAAATAAAACCCCTCGGTGTGCCAGTGTGATTTCCCCCGGCCGCGGAAAGCTTCCGCCTCCCACAAGGCCGATCGCCGAAATTGTATGATGGGGAGATCTAAACGGCCGCTTTATGGCTCCTAGATTTCCATTGGAAATTAATCCGCTGACGCTATAGATTTTCGCGATGTCAAAATATTCCGCTTGGCTTAGATTCGGCAAGATGGTAGGAATTCGCCTTGCGATCATAGTTTTGCCCCCACCGGGTGGTCCGATGAGAAGGAGGTTGTGGCCTCCACTGGCAGCGATTTCTGCAGCGCGTTTAGCGTGGAACTGGCCTTTCACTTCTGAAAAATCGCAGTCTTCTTTTGGGGACATATCGGATTGATGATCCAAGTCCGCATGAACGATTTTTTTAAGATTCGATTCCCCATTGAGAAATAGGATGACTTCCTTCAGTGTTCTGGCTGTGAACATGGATACGCCTTCTATTAATGAAGCTTCTTGAGCATTGGGCTCAGGAAGAATGAGAGAAAGGTTTTTTCTGCGTGCAAGATTTGCGGTTGGAAGAGCGCCTTTGATTTCTCTGAGTGAACCATCGAGCGCAAGTTCTCCCAAAAAAAGAAATTTTTCAAGCTCATCTGGTTTGACAAATCCGCTTGAGGCAAGGATGCCCAAGGCAATGGCCAAATCAAACGCAGGCCCTTCTTTTTTGAGATCGGCGGGCGCTAAATTCACGGTGACTTTTTTGGGCGAAAGGGAAAATCCGCTATTTTTGAGAGCGGATCTGACCCTTTCTTTACTTTCACGCACGGCTTGGTCTGGAAGGCCAACGATGGCTACTTGAGGCAGGCCGTTGGCAACGTCGACTTCAATTTCGATCAGATAAGCGTCGATTCCGACACAACTTGCGCTGTAAGTACTTGAAAGCATGAGATTTGGATTTAAGTTGATGTAGGGGCTTTTGGGGCGGGAGGGGAACGTACTTGCCTTTTTAGTTCCGCTCGTTATAATAACTTGCTTCCTTCATCCGAACGTTTGTTTTAAATAAAGAAAGCAATTTATGATTTTAAATCATAACACGTGTTTGTCAACCCTTTTTTCTCTTGAAGGAGTTTCCGATTGGATCTAACTGCCGATTACCCTGTAGGACGGGCCTATCTGGCTGTAGCGCTTGCGTGGATATGCGCCCAATCGATTAAGGTGATCCGAAATGTGGTTCACAGACGCCGTTTTAATGCGAGGTGGATTATCGATACAGGCGGGATGCCTAGTTCCCATTCTTCAGGAACGGCGGCGGTTGCAACCGTTGTAGGGCTTTATGCCGGATTTAATACCGTCCTTTTTCTTTTTGCGCTTGTTTTTGCTCTACTAACGATGTTTGACGCCGCCAGCGTGAGGCGTTCCGTAGGAAGGCAAGCTGTGATTATGAATCGAATGATTGATGAAATTTATGCCGAGGGCAAATTTTCAGAGCAGTATTTGAGAGAATTTTTAGGCCATACGCCGGTCGAAGTGATCGTAGGCGCTCTCCTTGGCATCACCGTTTCTTTTTTGGTTTGCACGTGGTAAAAATTTTGGCTTGGATATTTTTTTTAGTTTGTCTTTTCATTCCACCCTCTCTTTTTTCGGAAACCTCAAAAGATAGTATTTTGTATACGGTTCAGCCCGGTGATTCGCTCTATAAGATTGCAAAAAAATACAAGACGACGGTTGAGTTGCTTCAGAAAAGTAATCATCTCGAAGGCGATTTAATTCAAAGCGGTATGATACTTAAAATCTCGACGGCCGTTTATTCCATCACGATTGATAAATCTGAAAACAAATTAATGCTTTACTCTAACGG
>JACQQO010000092.1 GCA_016206955.1 Candidatus Omnitrophota bacterium | reverse complement strand
CTTGTTCGCCGAATAAATCGGTTTCGGTTTCTTCTTTGAAATTGGTTTCGATGGTCCCCGCGCGTGTTCCTCCAATCGCCTTCGCATGAGCCAGCGCAAGCTGAAGCGCTTTACCGCTTGGGTTTTGATAAACCGCAACGAGGCACGGAACTCCACCGCCTTCCAAAAATTGAGACCGAACCAAAGCGCCGGGTCCTTTCGGAGCCACCATATAAACGTCCACCGTTTTAGGCGGTTTGATGTACCCAAAATGGATGTTAAAACCATGTGAAAAAAGAAGCGCTTTTCCGGATTTTAAATAAGGCTCGACTGATTGCTTATACAAATCCGCCTGTAAGTGGTCTTGCGTCAAAAGCTGGATCACATCTGCTTCTTGAGCGGCTTCCTCGCAACTGACAGGACGAAATCCGTCTTGAATGGCGAGCTCGTAATTTTTTCCACCCGGCCGCTGGCTGACAATGACATCAATTCCAGAATCTCTCAAATTGAGGCCTTGTCCGCGGCCTTGAATTCCATACCCTACGATCGCTACTTTTTTCCCCTTCAAAAATTGAAGATCGGCATCTTTATCGTAATAAACTTTTGCCATTGACTGCTCCGTTTCCTAAACTCTTTCTGTTTTTGCTTTCTTTGTTTTTGTCTTTTTTTTGGCTTGCGGTTTTGCCTTGGCGTTCTCGGAAACCTCGTGATAATTAGCTTGCGTTGAAAGTTCTGCTTTCCTGGCAATGGCGATCGTTCCGGTACGAACAACTTCCCTCAACCCAAAGGGGCGTAAAAGCTCAAGCATCGCATCGATTTTGCTTTCATTTCCGGTCACTTCAACCGTAATGGATTTGGGATTTACATCTACAACTTTGCCGCGAAACGTATTCACCACCTGCATCAAATCCGCGCGCTTAGAAGCAGAGGTGTTTACTTTCATCAGCACCAGCTCACGTTCAATCATATCTTCTTCAGCCAGATCTTGAACTTTGATGACATCCACAAGTTTATCGAGTTGCTTCATGATTTGCTCAAGCACGCGGTCATCCCCGTGAGCTACAATCGTCATCCGGGAGACCGTTGGATCTTCTGTTTCGCCGACAGCCAGACTATCAATATTAAATCCGCGGGCCGAAAAAAGCCCGGACACATGGGCCAAAACGCCAAAATGATTTTCTACGAGAACCGAAATAATATGTTTCATGAGATCTCCTTATGCCATATCCATGACTTGATCCAATGCACTTCCGGCCGGAACCATCGGATACACGTTGTCTTCCTGAGCCACTTTGCAATGCACCAGCACAGGGCCGTTGTGAGCAAGTGCTTTTTCGATTGCCGGAATCACCTGATTCTTTTCGGAAACTTGAATGTTGTAAACACCGCAAGCTTCTGCAATTTTGCAGAAATTCGGGTTTGAAGGCCCAAGCACAGAACCCGAAAACCGACGGTTGTAGAAAAGCTCCTGCCACTGGCGTACCATTCCATGATGAGCATTATCCATTAAGAATATTTTCACAGGAATCTTGTAATAAGCAGCGGTTGTCAACTCGGTCATCGTCATTTGAAACGAACCATCCCCGTCAATGCAAACCACCGTTTCGCCCGGCCGTCCAACTTGGGCACCAATCGCACCGGGAAGGCCATAGCCCATCGTTCCCAGCCCGCCCGAAGTGATCATGCTTCTCGGTTGAGTAAATTGATACCACTGAGCCGTCCACATTTGATGCTGGCCGACGCCCGTGACGACCACCGCTTTATGATCCGTGAGCTCTCCGATTTTTTGAATCACATACTCTTGGCGAACTTGACTGTCATCTTTATATTTAAGCGGATGTTTCTTTTTCCATGCATCGATTTGATCCAACCAATCTTTGATCTGACGCCGCTTGTCCTTTACGAGCTTGTTCAACTCTTTCAAGATCGGCTTCACATCGCCCACAATTGGATAATGAACCTTCACCGTTTTCGAAATCGACGAAGGATCGATATCAATGTGAACGATCTTGGCGTGAGGGACAAACTTATCGATTTTGCCGGTCACGCGGTCATCGAAACGCGCGCCCACAGAAATCAAAAGATCAGATCCTTGAACTGCGTAATTGGCATACACTGTTCCGTGCATGCCAAGCAT
>JACQQO010000088.1 GCA_016206955.1 Candidatus Omnitrophota bacterium | reverse complement strand
GATTCCCGGATTTCTGAAGTATTTCGTATCTCTGTTCCATTTCTTTTATGGCCCAGCGGAAAACATTGAGCGATTTTTTGTTTTCCACGATAACCGGACTGACAAGATGAGGAATGCCTTCGTATCCGGAAAGTTCCACGCGTTTTGGGTCGAGCATTATGAGCTTGAGCGTTGACGGCGAATTTTTATAAAGCAGAGAAATAATAAGGGACTGTATCATTATTGATTTTCCGCTTCCCGTGGAGCCGGCGATGAGAAGGTGGGGCATTTTTTCCAAGTCGGCGAAAATCGGTTCGCCCGTGACATCTCTGCCGAGAACGAATCCCAAAAGGCCGGACGAATTGAAATCGGGGTAAGCCATTAAACTTCCGAGCCGTACAAGCGCAGCGGCCTTGTTTGGCACTTCAATTCCCACGAGCGATTTTCCCGGTATTGGCGCTTCAATGCGTATGGGATGCGCGGCGAGAGCGAGAGACAAATCCTGTCCAAGCGCCGTAATGCGTGAGAGTTTTACGCCTTCAGCGGGCTTAAGCGTGTAGCGCGTCACTTTCGGTCCTATGTTTATTTCTCCCATTTCCACAGGAATGCCGAAGCTGTCCAAAGTCCTCTTTATAATGTTGGCGTTCGCGCGAAGGTCGCCCGTAGTCGGTTTTTCAACGGAAGACCTCAAAAGGTCCAGCGGAGGGGGAACATAATTTTGTAAAGCGTGCTGCGCAGACTTTTTCATTTTGGTGAAAAGCGGAGTCTTACCGATTGCGACTTTGACTTCCATTGGTTCGGCGGGCTCCCCAATTTCCTCTTTTTGTTTTTTCTCCACGGCCGCAATTTTATTTTCTTCGCTTTCGGTAAGAGGAGTTTCTTCTTTTCTTGCCGACCATTTTATTTTGATGGGAATGTTCAACGTTATAAGAACCGCCGCTACAAAAACAATGGAGTTTACCACAGCGGCGGCAAGTCCGCCGAAAGGCATTTTAAGAGAACCGAGAATCAATCCGAGCCAGCCACCGTTGCCGGCTCCGGCTAAATCTATCAGTCCGAGAACCGAAAGGAGTAAAAGAAGCGCGCCCAAAAGTGTTGCGCCCATAAAACGCCGACGGTTGGAAGCCAGAAAAACACCGGCAACTACCAGAAGCATGAACGGGAAAACGAAATATCCGAGGCCGAGAAGCGTTTGGAATATATTAAAAAGAAATTCGCCGCCGGGCCCGGCCTTATGGAATCCGGCCAGAAAAAAAATTATGGATAAGCCAACGAAGCCGACCGCCCAGACGCTTCTTTTTGTTTCGGGACGAAGTTTGTGTTCCGTCGCTCCCTGCCTGTTTCCGTTGCGTCCCGCAGTGAGCTTGCTTGCAGTGAGCTTATCGAACCTGTTGAATCTGCCGTTTTTGGAGTCGTTGTTTTTACTCATTTACCTATCTATTGTCGTCTAAGAGGCGCAAAAATTCAAACGACATACTGATAAAATTAAATTGCCTTCTTAAACCCCTGTACAGTATACTGTTCCCATGATAAACGAAGCGATTTTCAAGGCGTACGACATCCGCGGTATTTATCCGGGCGAACTAAATGAAGATATTGTCTACAAAATCGCTCAAGCTTACGCCAAACTCGTTCAGCCAAAGCGGATAGTCCTGGGACGCGATGTCCGTCTTTCCGGTCAGTCGCTTTGGAACGCGGCGGCGCGAGGACTCACCGACCACGGCGTTGATGTGGTTGACATAGGCATCATAACGACCGATATGATGTACTTTGCCACAGCCGCCTATCAGGATATAGACGGGGGCATCACTATTTCAGCCTCGCACAATCCTCGAGAATACAACGGCTTGAAGCTAATGCGCAAAGGAGCAGTTTCAATATCCGGAGATACCGGAATCAAAGATATAAAAAATTTCGTCCTTGAAGGATATGTCTATAAAGCTGAAAAATCAGGACAGATAGAACAACGTGAAATCGTTGATGATTATCTGAAAAAATGCGCTTCAATGTTTGATATTTCGGCGGTAAAACCGCTCAAGGTTGTAGCAAATGGCATGTTCGGTCCGATTATCAAAATAGCCCGTAGACTTCCGCTTCCCATAACATGGGTGACGGTGAATGAAGAGCCTGACGGCAATTTTCCAAAGGGGCCGCCGGACCCTCTGCTCAAAGAAAATCAAGCGGAAACCTCCGAATTAGTCAAAACCTCCAAAGCAGATTTCGGCGTGGCATGGGACGGTGATGCAGACAGATTTTTCCTTTTCGATGAAAACGGCCGCTGGATACCGGGCTACTATATTACCGCTTTCCTCGGCGCTGATTTTGCGCGGAAGATTCCCGGCGCGAAAATCATTCATGATACGCGGCTTACCTGGGCAACAAAAGAAATAGTTAAAGCTGTGAACGGTGTGCCGCTTGAAAATAAAGTTGGTCACTCGTTCCTGAAGGAACGGATGCGCAGAGAAGACGCGGTGTTCGCCGGCGAGATGAGCGGGCATTACTACTTCCGCGATTTTTACTACGCCGATAACGGCCTAATTCCGTTTCTTCTTATTCTTGAAATCATTTCGCAGTCCAGTAAAAAAGTATCGGAAATATTCAGTTCTTATTTTTCGAAATATTTCATTTCCGGAGAGATTAATACAAAACTCAATATCAGTCAGCGTCCAGCCGATATTCTTGCGGAATTGGAAAAGAAGTATAACGATGCAAAAATAGAACACATAGACGGACTTTCTCTGGAATATCCAGATTGGCGGGCGAATATCAGAACTTCTAATACCGAACCTCTGTTGCGCCTGAATGTTGAGGGCAAAAGCCAGGCTATCGTTGACGAGAAAACCCGGGAAATTCTTTCCGTATTTCGCATGCATAGGTAAATTGACCCAAAACCTTTTTTCGCTTACGGTATAAGTGGCACTCTTGCCAAGATAGTTCATCACAACCCCTACGAAAGGAGGGAGTATATGTTGATGAAGACAAAAGCTCCGGCAGAAATGGCATCGGAACTAATTTCCGAGCTTGATGCCGCGCACTGCGGCTCACTACCACTTGAGGAATCTGTGAAGGCAATAGAAAGTGGAGAACTGATTCTTCAGGAATTGAGAAGCGCTTCAGAGAATGCTGGGGTACCCCAGCAATTCATTGAAGATTTTAGCAGAGCAATCGAACTTGCTAAAGGAGCAATAGGGTATGAAACATTACCAAAATAAGCGCCCGCGGGTAAACCCACGGGCGCAAACACATTAAACATCTTTTATATGGCGTTGTTCGGAATCTGTATTTTCACCGTGTCTTTGCGAGCCAAAGGCGAAGAAACGGCATCGGTTTTCAATTTTGGGAGGTTGAACTTCCTGCGGAGGTTCAACCTCCAACACATTGGTTTTGTTG
>JACQQO010000085.1 GCA_016206955.1 Candidatus Omnitrophota bacterium | reverse complement strand
TGAATGTTGATATCCGCATGGGCAAGTTTTTGTGCGATTTTGGCTAAGATTCCAGGTTGATTATCCACTGCGAGAATGACGACGTCCTGTTCCATAATATAGAGTTCTTCGCGCTCCAAAAGAAGCAGCGCTTTGGTGGGATTATCCAGCACAAGGCGTATGACCGCGTTATCAACGGTGTCATGGACGGAGAGGGCCAAAATATTGACATCCGCTTCGGCCAAAACGCTTGAAATATGAGCCAGAACACCCGGCCGGTTCGGTAAAAAAATGGACAGCTGCTTTTGGATTGGCATGGGTTATGGGGACACTTTACTTAATTCCAAATTAAGTAAAGTGTCCCCTGATTTAGAACAAGTTGTCTCCTTTTGCCCAATTTTCTCCAGCCACTTCGTCAAAAACAATATACGTGTGATCCTTTGGCTTTCCGGCATGTTTGAGAAGGGAATTTGAAATATCACCTGCGATATTTTTCTTCTGCTCTTTCGAAAGCTTGCCCACTACTTTGACGTTCACATACGGCATCTCGATTCCTCCGTTTGTACCGGCCATGATACCACCTCGGTACAAAAATTTCATTTTATTTTCCCGTTCAATCCTTGTGAAACAAAGCCGATAACCCATTTATGCGAAAAAGATGGATTCGCCTTATTTTTATCTTAACCCCTATTCTTCTGCTCTTGGTTCAAATTTTCTGGCGCTCCTCTTCCATCCGTCTGGACAAGAATCAACCGCAAATCCAAGCTTTGGTTCCTCCCCTTGGAATCATGTTCCATTATATTAATTTCAATGAAAAAAGCGCCCTCTCCCGTTGGGAAGAGAAACTCTTTCACGGACGCGTTGCCTATTGGATTGATTTTGATCGAACCAGCGGTTTTGTCCATGCGAAAAGTATTCAATCAACTTCTGCCATCTTCTACCGCATCCGATTTAAGATTTCAGATTATCCCTACGTTTCCTGGAAATGGCGGGTGGTGAAATTTCCGGACAAAAGCAATATCGAAGATCCTAAAAAACGAGACGACTTCGCGGCTCGATTTTACGTCGTATTGGTGTCACGCTTTTTTACCAATTTTAAGTGCGTTGAATATGTTTGGGATGAATCCCTTCCGGAAGAGACCGTCTTGACCAGCCCCTACTCAAAGGCGATTAAACAAATAGTGATTCAAACGGGGACTGACCAACTTGGCAAATGGGTTGGTGAAACACGGAATGTATTCGAAGATTACCAAAAATTATTCGGAGAGCGTCCCAAAATGAAAGTTGCGGCGATTGCCTTGATGACAAGTTCGGGAGGAACTCAGACTGAAGCTGAAGCGTTTTTTGACGATATTCGTATCGGAGCGGGTAAATAAATGATGAATCGACGCAGAACATTTTTTGTCAACCATCCTACCCAGAGGCATTATCTCATACTGGTTGCGGTGGCTATGTTTGTCCCCACGATCGTCGCCACTGCTTGCCTCTACTATTTGATTTGGCAAACCGTGGCTTACGAACTGGCCATTCCCGAATTAATTGCAGAATCTTTGCTCCCTGCCTTTCATCGCGTGAATCAAATTATTCTCATCGTCCTTCCCCTTCTATTCAGTCTCATTTTTTTCGTAAGCCTCCGCATTTCCCACCGGTTTTCAGGACCGCTCTATCGGATCGAAAAAGATCTCGATACGATGATTAAAACCGGCGATTTTACAAAACCGATCCGCCTCCGGCCGCGCGATCAGCTCCATTCGCTCGCCAACCATATCAACCGAGCCCTTCACGCCGCCTCACACCGTAAATGAGATTTGGGGACACTATACTTAATTCACAAATTTGAGTTGAATTAAGTATAGTGTCCCTCTAATTGACGAGTTTGTTATAATGCACCCTTATGGCAAAACGAAGCGTAGGTTTGGTTACCTCTTTTACTCCCGAAATATTTAAATGCGAGTATTTTACGAGGATTATCTCGGGCATCATCGATGCTCTGCGCAATACGAGTTTTGATCTTCGCTTTATCATGCTCAATCCTGAGGATCGCCAAGATCCTAAGCGCACCCTTCAAGAACACCAAATCGAAGGTTTGATGTTCCTCACGTGGACAATTCACAAACCATTTTTAGAGGAAGCGAAGCGTTCTTTTGAGAAATTGCCCATTGTTTTAATCAACGATTTTACGCCCGAGGTGGAAACCAGTATTGTCCATTGCAACAATGCTGCCGGCACGCGGAAAGCGCTTCAATATTTGATCGGCCGCGGTTATCGCAAGATCGGCATGCTCCAAGCTCCCGATGAGGATTCAAAAGATGCTCAGGCACGGTACAAAATTTACCGAGAAATGCTGGAGGCAGCTGGGCTTGAATTTAATCCCAATTATTTTAAGAAATGCGATTACTTTTTTGAAGAAGACGGCTACCTTAAAATGCTGGATTTAATCCATCACTCGCCCGCGCTTCCCCGTGCAGTTTTCTGCTTCAATGATGATCTTGCGATCGGTGCTCTTCGCGCGCTCAAGGAAGAAAAAATCAGCTGTCCCGAACAAGTTGCGGTCATCGGCTACGACGGACTCGAGCGCGGAAAATATGTGAATCCGCCGCTGACGAGCGTGAGGCAACCGCTGGAAGCGATGGGCCGCGAGATGGTGCGAATTTTAATTCAGATTCTGGATGGGGAAACTCATTTACCGATTCAAAAAGAATTCCAGCCTGATTTGATCATCCGCCGCTCAGTAGTCTGAGTTTTGGGGACACTTTACTTAATTTCTCTGACAGTGAATTAAGTAAAGTGTCCCCAAAATATGATATAATTCAGCTCACCTAATCATTCGGAAATGATACCTTTTTATTGTGAACCTGCCCCACCAGGAAATGACGCTGTTAATGTTATAAGGAGAACTATCATGAAGAAAAGCATCGCCATCCTTTTTTTTGTTCTTTCTTTTCAGGATGTTGGTTTTTGCATCGATTTTGATTTTTCTTCTTCTCCTGTCAGATCAGATGATTGGTCCGGCGGAAATTATATCGAAGAAGCTAGTTGGCATGGTAATCAATTGTGGATTAATGTAGTGACAACTAGAAATTGTGGCTCGGGTATTACAGGCGGCGTTCGGCAAAATGGTGAAAGATTGGAAATATTTTTGAATCAGGAATATTCTGGTGGTCCGATACCGGAATGCTTAGGAAAATATGGTTTCATATTTAAAATAAAAACAATCGAAAAGAAAGACTATGAAATAATTTTTAAAAACGGGTATACAGATGATATTTTACAATTAAGAACTGACAATTCTGCATCAGATCGTTGCGATGACTCCCCCGATTTCAATTGTTATAGGAATGTACTGTTTCCTCGTAAAAGAAATCCTAATGTAGAAAACGCCAAAAGCAGGCATGACGACCATGTCCGAAATTCTAATAACCCAATAAGTCAAAGACTTAATGTAGATTTCATTTCGATGGCTCCAAACCAATCTTCTATGACGTTTATTTATAATGGCGAGGAAATCGATTACGGCATTTCGGGTATCGAGTTTAAAGATCGGCCTATGTGGTCATGGTTCTTCAGGTTTAAAGAAACACTCCCTCCGCCAGCAGACGTTTCGAAAGAGGAACTTATGGAATGCATCCAATTAGCGGATACGGCTTATAAATTGATGGAAAAAAGTGGGCGTTTTGATCCGTCAAGTTTGGCTTTTGTCAAAATTGACCGCGGTTCAAAAACAGCTCAATTTGAAGCTGGAGTGATTCCAGATGACAATGATAAGAAGTTGTTTATGCTAATACATAATCGCCAAATTCGTCTTATGACACCGATACAAAAAAAAGTCAAAATAGATTTAATTCATGATCAAATTTCTTTTATCAAAGATTAATGTCGTCAAGAAAATAAATGTCTGTCCCTATTTCCATTACGTAATCACGTCGCGGGAGGGATCGAAAACGCAGGATTGATTTCGGCCGCCGGCCTTGGCGCGGTAAAGCGCTCGATCGGCAGCCTTCAAAAGTTTTCCGGGTTCACCGGCTCTAGCGCTTGAGACAGAAGCAACGCCGACGCTTGCCGTCACGCGCACCGTATCCACTCCGCCGGCAGTCCGGTACACCAAATCGGGATTATTTTCAATCAGAGTGCGGATTTTTTCGGCAAACCGTGCGGCGTCTTTGATCGGCGTATTCGGTAAAATCACGCAAAACTCATCGCCCCCATAGCGGCAAATCAGTTCGCCTTTCCTCACCGAAGAACGAATGGCTTCCGCCATCGTGCAAAGCACGCGATCCCCTTCCGCATGGCCGAAGGTGTCGTTCACCAATTTAAAATTATCCAAATCCAACATGACCACTGAAACGTCTTGACCTGATTTGGAAAAGCCGCCTTTGGAAAGGAGGCGTTTAAACTCGGATTTAAGTTTGAGCGTGAGAAATCGGCGGTTGTAAAAACCAGTAAGGGGATCGCGCGCGGACTCTTCTCTGAGCTTCAAATTTTCCATGAAGAGCTGCCATTCGCGGACGACAATCGCTCCGACAAAGACAAGCACGACGGCCAAAGACACAAGCCAAAGGTCCATCAGAACGCGGACGGAAAAGAGGAGGAAACTCGCTGAGAGAAAAGCGAGAATGAGAAAGAAAATAAAAACGAATCCAAACATGACGGAACTGGTCGTCGCCACGAGCAAAGTGATCCAAAAGGAAAGAAAACTGAGGAGCGTGGTCATCCACGGCTTGGCGTACGAAAAGAAATCTCTCGTCATGGCCATGAGAAGCACGTTGGCATTGACAGAAAGGCCGGGCATGGAACCGATCGGCGTGGCATGAATATCATGGAACGTCTCGGCGGTCAGGCCGAACATCACAATTTTATTTTCAAGTTCCTTAGGCAAAACACTTCCCTCCAGCAAACGCCAAAATGAAATCTGTGGAAATTCTTTGAATGGAATCCGGTAATTAATGACCGATTCGGTGCCGAGCGGCAGATTTTCTAAGGAGGCTTCGGGAAATGCTTTTTTGAAAAGTGCCAGCTCCCAAGAATCCTCTTGCGTCTCACCCATCGGAAAAGAAAAATAGTTGCGCCGGAGCATGCGGTCCTTGTCTCTGGGTTTATCTACAATTCCAACCGCCGATGCATTTTCGCGGATTAAAGGAGAAGGTCCCACTTCGCCTTCGAAATTTCGGTGGGTGGCAATCACAACATTGCCCGCTTCTTGAAGGGCTTTGACAAAAGCGGCGTCACTTCCCGGAGAAAAATCGTTGCCTGAAAAAATAAGATCAAAACCCACTGCTTTGGGGTGGAAAGGCTTAAGACGGTCGAGCGCTTCGGCATAAAGCGATCTGGGAAACGGCCAGCGGAGCGCCAACTGGCGGAGCGTATCGTCATCTAAATTAATTAAGACGAGTTGATCTACTTCAGGCGGAGGCGGAAAAAAAGTATGATGCAGGCGAAAAAAAAGATCCCGGCCTTTTAAATCGACGTACTCCAACGAGGGAAAATTGAAAATCAAAAAAATGAGCGCCAGCGTCAAAATCATAGCGCTTAAAGCAGTCAGCAAATAGTTGCGTATCGGGTTCATATTGCTTGATGTAGTTTTGGGGACACTTTACTTAATTCGTTTCAAACAAGCAAAAATTAAGTAAAGTGTCCCCAAAATAAGTTTATCGACTAAAGCTTACCATCCCTTCACGATCAAAACAAAAAGGCCGAATCCATGAAACGAAAAAAGGGGACAGGCAATATTTCCTGCCTGTCCCCTTTTTTCAACCACACAAATTAATCCCGGCGGCTTCATACTCTCCCAGCTCCTTTTGAAGCAAGTACCATCTGCGGTAGAGGGCTTAACGACCGTATTCGGGATGGGAACGGGTGTGACCCCTCTCCTAT
>JACQQO010000082.1 GCA_016206955.1 Candidatus Omnitrophota bacterium | reverse complement strand
TTTGATACGTCTTCCCGTTAGGATCCTTAAGTTCAAACTCGGGCATTTTAGTACCGAGCGCGATCTTAACCGATTCAACCAACGCCATACGAAATTCTCCTTGTACTTTCCTCCCCCCTTGTGGGGGAGGACTAAGGTGGGGGTTTATATTACCCCCATCCTAACCTTCCCCCATAAAGGGGGAAGGAATGGTTACTCTTTTATAAATTCTAACTTCGGAAGGGACTTCGGGTCAAGTCTCTTAAAACAAGTCTTCATATCTTTCAGCAGTTTTTCAACGTTAAGTCCTAAAGCTTCAGGCGCATATGGCCCTAAGTAACCGCTTGAGGTTTTAAAAAGTTCTTTGGCTCCGCTTAAGTTACCTTGCCTTAAATGATGCAAAGCCACCGCGGCTTGAATCACGCCTTTGTATAAATTTTTGCATTCATCCTGAGTTTCAAGCCAAAGGCCTTCGATCACCTCGTGACATTCAAAAAACGCTTCTTCGTTGAAGAGTTCAATGCCTTTTTTGAAACGTTCGTCCACGCGCATGAAAAAGGGATTATCCCACCGCCTATTTATAAGCAGGTCGTGGGATTATAGCAAAGAAATTAAGAGAAGATTAAAAAATTAGGGCGAGGACTTTTGCTTCGAAGGGCACTTGACAGAACCATAGGAACAAAAGACGCAGCAATCACCCTTCTTGGGCCTTAAGGTTGACTTGCAATTTTTGCAGGAATAAAAGAAAACACACCGGTCGGTCGGCATTTCTTCTTCCGACTCATAACCGCAATGAGGACACTTGATCACAGATTTAAGAATCATAACCCATCTCTCGGCTCATGTTTATTCAACACACTTTTGGCATCTAGACTTAGCGGCGAGATTCCAAATAGATGCGCCAATCAACATCGCAGCGCCGCTCCACATCAACAAAACATTGAACCAAACATGGCGGCCTGCATAAATCAGAAGAGCGCCGACAAATCCCAAAAAAAAAATTCTCCAATCCCTATGAACCTTAAACGACCAGCCAAGCGTTAAAAGGGCTGCCGCAAGGAAAAAGACGAGCAGCCCCTTTAACACCTCAAGCTTCAGTGCAAACCCCAATCCTACTGATGCCAGCAATGCCCCCAACGCCGGAATGCAAAGCGGGCAAAGTATAGCCAGAACTGAGGAAGCGATCGACGCTGCTGGAGCTAACTTTTTGGCAAACATCGCTTTTCTATTCTTATGCCTCGTTTAGTTCGCCCGCGCGAATCTTGCGAACGAGATCATTCCACTCCTGCTTTTTAAGACGCACGAGATTGCCCTTTTCACCAATATGGACTTCTTCTCCATAAATCGCGATTTCGGGGCAAGCCCCGCAAGCAGGACAAAGGGACACTTTCTTAATCGGTTCCATCGGATTTACCTCCTTCTCTTTTTCAATTCTCTTTCAATTTGCGGACACACCGCGTAAGAGTGTTTCTTGGCTTCCTTCGGACTGACCCATTCTGAAAGAAGCATCTCAAGACCCTTTTTCATCTTTTGAAGCTCTTTGATCTTCGACCCAAATTCTTCGATCTTCGCTGTAAATAGTTTTCGAACAAGATTGCAACAAGGGTTCAAGCCCTCTTTGCTGCAACAAATAATTTGCTCGATCTCCTTCAAGGTGAGCCCCAACGATTGCGCCTTTTTGATAAAGCGAAGCTTTTCGATGAATTCCTTTGGATAAAGCCTGAATCCTCCTTCGCTTCGGATCGGTTTTTCAAAAAGACCAAGCTTCTCATAGTAGCGAATTGTGTCGACCGAAGTATTCGTCTGCTCAGCGACCTCGCCAATCTGAAAGCGATCGTCCTTTTCCATTTCTAACCTCACTTTAAGCTTACACTCTAGAGTATACTCCAGAGTCAAGGGAAAATTTTTTAAACACTTTCTCCTAATAATTCGATGATTTTACTCTCAATCTGGGCATAATCTTGATCTCCTTTGACGTACTGACCTCCGGGATGGATGTGCCTGATGATGCCCTTTTTATCAATGAGGAAACTGACGGATGTCCAGCGCTGGTCGCCGGCATCAAGCCACCAGTTGCGTAGCATCTTCCAGTTATAATCAATGGCAACTGGAAACTTGAACTGATATTTCTCGACCAAATCTTGCACGTGGGTTTTAGTCGATGGCGTCGGCGACTTGTGGTGATAAAGACCAATGACCTCTAGACCTTGATCGTGATATTTCTCATAAAATTCGTTAAGCGCCGGTACAGAAGCTCTGCAAAAGGGACATTCGGGCCCTGTCCAGAAACGAACAAGCACCACCTTCCCTTTTAAATCGTTGAGTTCGAGCGGCTCGGAATTTATCCAATCATTGACGGTCCATTCGGAAGGTTGGGTCCCAATTAATTCGCTGCCTTCAGTTGGCTCGGCACTAAGATAGGAAGTAGTTATCCCGCATCCAATCAATATCACCATCAAAGAAAAACAAATAAACCGAACAAGATAAGTCATCGACAAGCTGCCTTAGAAATTTATTCGTTAATTGCTCCGGTGATCATCATTCCCCAAATGAGATTGATTCTGAGTTTTTTCTCCTTGATGATCTGAAATCCGATTTCCGAAAGAAAACGGCGCAGTTCATCTTGTGAATAACATTGCTTGTGAGCGGGATCAAACAGCTTCAAACACAAATCGCAGAAGCGGCAAATGAGGTAATCCCGGCACCAGTCCAAAATAATAACCCTTCCATTCGGTTTCAAAACCCGTTTCATTTCCATTAGAGATCGAGCAGGATCATCAAAAAAATGAAAAGAATTGGCGCAAACTGCCAAATCAAAATGCTCTTCCGGAAAAGGAATTTGAGAAGCGTTTGCCTTGAAAAAAGTGACGTTCGGATAAGCGGCGAGTTTTCTTTTTGCCACCGCAAGCATTTTCTCGGAGATGTCGATGCCCGATATTTGCTGATTCGGATGATCTTTGACCAACAATTGCTCAAGCGTTCCCGTTCCGCAGGCTATATCTAAGATTCTTTCGGTACCTCGAACGTTCATCCATTTCCTGATG
>JACQQO010000081.1 GCA_016206955.1 Candidatus Omnitrophota bacterium | reverse complement strand
GTCGATACACGCAAACTCGGAATGTGGATTTTTTTGGCTTCCGAAATTATGTTTTTCACGGGACTCATCGGCGCTTATATTGTGCTTCGCTTTGCCAATCTCAGTACGTGGCCTCAGCCTTCCACGATTTTAAATATTCCGCTGACCGGCGTGAACACCTTTATCTTGATTTGTTCAAGCGCCACCCTCGTTTTGGGGCTTGCGAGTATTCAACGGGGTTATAAGGAAGGCCTTCATGTGGGGCTTTTCCTCACCGTCCTTTTAGGCACTGTTTTCTTAAGCATTCAAATGCATGAGTATGGGGAATTGATTCACGAGGGTTTCACCATTTCAAGCAGCATTTTCGGCTCCTGTTTTTTTACGCTCACCGGTTTTCACGGCGCTCACGTCTTTGCGGGAGTGATTTGGCTGATGGTGGTTTTGGTCCGGAGTTTCTTAGGCTATTTTACGCCCGAAGAATATGCGGGCGTTGAAATCGTCGGGCTTTATTGGCATTTTGTGGATTTGGTGTGGATTATTTTATTCACGATTCTTTATTTAATATGAGCGAAACCGAAGCGGTTCACAAACAACCTAATTACGCAGCCATTTTCTGGGCGCTTTTGATCTTGACCATTTTTGAAATCATCACAGCCAATTTGCACATTGCCAAAGTGGTTATTGTTATCGCTTTGGTGGTTTTGGCGATTATTAAAGCTTCTCTCGTCGCTCTTTTTTACATGCATCTTAAATTCGAAAAAATCATTATTTATTTGATCGTGGCTTTTCCTTTGTTTTTGGCAGTGACCTTGGTTCTTACCGTCCTTTCGGATAAATAGATGAAAGTCGCAATCACCGGCGGCACAGGCTTTATCGGAAGTACTCTCGGCAAAACTTTAGTGGAGCGTGGAGATGAGGTCATCGTCCTTTCGCGCAAAGCTCATTCTTCAAGCAATCCTAAAATTCGTTATGTTCAATGGAATCCAGAAGATTTGAGCCGTGTCGTGACCGAAGTGGACGGAACCGATGCGGTCATCAATTTGGTAGGGGAATCTATTATCGGAAGGTGGTCTCGGAAGAAAAAAGAAAAAATTTTATCCAGCCGCGTTCACGCAACCAGAATCATTGCCAACTCTATTAAAGAAGCGGCCCAAAGGCCCAAGGTTTTGATTAACGCTTCCGCGGTTGGTTTTTACGGCTCGCGCGAAAGCGAATTTTTGACCGAAGAGTCAAGCGCAGGGGACAATTTCTTGTCCGAAGCGTGCAAAGCGTGGGAGGCGCATGCGATTCGGGTCGAGGATTACAATGTTCGTGTGGTGCGGCTCAGATTCGGCATCGTGCTCGATCCGAGCGGTGGGGCCCTTAAATTGATGCTTCTTCCTTTCAAACTGTTTTTAGGAGGCTGGCTTGGAAGCGGGAATCAATGGTTCAGCTGGATTGTGAGAGAAGATCTTATCCGTTTAATTATTTTTTGCTTGGAACATCCGGAAGCCAAAGGCGCGATTAATGCGACCAGCCCGAATCCGGTCACGAACAAAGTTTTTTCCCTCGTGCTTGCCCAAGTGCTAGGGCGCCCTTGTCTCGTGCCGGTTCCAGCCTTCGCCTTAAAAATTTTGCTGGGCGAAGGAGCAAAAATGCTTCTGACGGGCCAGCGGGTGATTCCCAAAAAAGCAGGGGAGCTCGGGTTCACGTTTCGCTATCCTGAAATTCGACATGCCTTGGAAGCGCTTTTGAAAGGCAGGAATGAGGGCTGAGGAACGAGGAATGAGTAAGAAAAATACTCATTTCTCATTCCGCATTCCTCATTCCTTGCTCACTGCTATATTCTCCATTTTTATGACCACTTCGCTTCTCGCCGATCAAGAACTTCCTCGCCACGCTCAAGTGCCTGAATTTGCCTTTACCGATCAAAATGGAAGGGAAGTAATACTTACTAATCTGAAAGGAAAAGTTTGGATCGCCGATTTTATTTTTACGCGCTGTCAAGGGATGTGTCCCATGTTAACGGGGCGGATGGCGAGCCTTCAGAAAAAATTGGAAACCTTTAATATCCAATTCGTTTCCTTTAGCGTGGATCCGGAATATGATACGCCAAAAATTCTTTCCAAATATGCGGCTCACTACGGCGCCGATCACGAGCGGTGGTTTTTTCTCACCGGTCGGAAACAAGAAATGTGGAACTTCATCACGGAAGGTTTTTCGCTTGGAGTGGCCGATCCGACACCGGAAGATTTGAAAGCGGGAGCCGAACCTGTCATGCACAGCGCCCGTTTCGTTTTGGTGGACGCCGAAGGTAAGATCCGCGGCTATTATGATAGTTCAGAACCAGTTCAGTTTGAGCAATTGATTATAGATGCCTCCCGGCTGGCATCAACGGTACCAGGTACGGCCGGGACAGGTTCACCGAACAACCTATCGAACCTGTCCCGTAACGTACCTGGTACCGTCAACTTGTCCTTTTTTCCTCCGTTAAATGCAGGCCTAAACGCCACAAGCGGTTTTTTAATCGTGCTCGGTTTTATTTTGATCAAGCAAAAAGCGTGGACGGGACACGCGCTTTGCATGTGCCTTGCCCTTTTGGTCTCGGCGCTCTTTTTGATTTCCTACCTTTATTATCATTATCATCACGGATCGACGCCTTTTCCGCATCACGGCTGGATCAGGCCCGTTTATTTTGCAATTCTGATCTCGCATACGATACTGGCCGTTACGGTATTACCGCTCGCAACGGTGACACTTTATCAGGCACTCAGGAGCCGTTTTGAAAAACACGTTAAAATCGCAAAAATTACATTTCCGGTTTGGCTTTATGTTTCGATTACCGGCGTTGTTATTTATTGGATGCTTTATCGCATGTAAGCCGGCATTCGCGTGCCCGCTGTGCAAAGAAGCCATCTCCAAGATGGGGGAGATATGGACAGGCCTTGGGTTTAACTGGAGTATTTATTTTATGATAATGATTCCCTATCTTTTAGTAGGCGGATTTGCGCTTGTGCTTTATTTGAATTATCGAAAGCATCATAAAACGTAATCTCGAATATCGAAATACGAAATTCGAAACAATATCAAAATCCGAGTTGTTTCGGCTTTCGTGCTTCGGATTTCGAATTTCAGAGGTGGTAGGATGAAGTTCACTTATTATCTGGGCCGCACGCTTCAAGTATTTGCGCTGATTCTCATGCCGTCTTCCATTTGGGTGGGGCATTTTGGCCACAACGAACAGGGCGCCATCGTTATTTTCGTGGCGTCGATCGCCCTTTTTTTCATCGGCTGGCTGATTCAAAGATTTCTCGACTAAGGAGGATGAGATGCAGACACTTACGAAATCCACCTCGAAAAACGATTTAACTTCCTATTCAGCTCTCCTCAAACGCGTCAGGGAAGCGATTGCCCGAGGCAAAGAGCGTGCGGCTGACGCTGTCGAGCGTGAACTGGTACGCACCAAATGGGAAGTCGGCAAACTGATCCAAGAACATATTCTGCTCAATAAAGCCCGAGCTGACTACGGCGCCCGAGTCCTTAAAAGACTTTCTTCCAATCTTGGCATCAGCAATACCGAACTCAAATATATGCGGGAGTTTGCTCGTAC
>JACQQO010000083.1 GCA_016206955.1 Candidatus Omnitrophota bacterium | reverse complement strand
CGACTATTGGTACTATGAATCTTGTATTTAAGACTTCGCGCGGAGCTATGAGCTGTCTACTTGACTGACGCGTTGCTCCGATTTCTTTCATCGTTCGATCAACAAGATCCTTTAATCCTAAACGCTCTACCTTAACGCGCTCCGCTAAGGAAGAATCAAATTTGCTGAGCTCTGAACGAACGGCCTGAGCTTTAACCCATTGTTCCTCCGGCACAGAAAAGATGAGCCTTCCGTTTTCAGGAAGCTGATCAATCATTTGTTTCAGAACGCTTACATTATTGATACTCGCCCATCGAGTGATCAGAATTGGGCGGCCGCTAGAGGTTGCTGGCCGCGTTGGAACAAGTCCTGCACCTTCAAATTCCGTCACAATCGCATTTTGGATAAGCCTATCGAGACGTTCAAGCGCCTCCGGGTTCGACTGATTTTCGATCATCCGAACTCGAAATTCAAAATCCTCTTTTGACGCAATCGCGGCGCTCAGCTCTGCTTCCAGAGAGCTCGCAGCAGGAAGCTCCGAAGCTACTTTTCGCACTTCAGCACGTAGCGTAGTGGCATGCAAGATCTGATCGCGGATTACTTTGGGTTGGCTCAATCGCGGAAGGATCCGATTATAAAATTCTGAAATTGTTCCGTACTGAGATATGATTCTGCTTAGAACCTCGTCAGGATAACCGACCACTCCCCCTATAAACTGTCCCGTAACATATAGGGAATCAAACCACGTGCGTTCTAAATTCTGAAGCTCATCTGGAATGCCGTTTCGTAATACGAAGATAACTCTCCCTGCAGTCAGGAAGACTTGAGATGGAATTTGTCTTTGCATAAGCTCCTCAGCCGTTTTCACCATCAGATCAGCAAGGCGAACGTCATCTTCGCTTTCATAAACAATAGTAGAAGCGGTGTAATTCCCGAGCTCACTGATTCGAACGTCAGAAAGTTGAAACGGTAACGGCTGTACAGGCAGAGAGAAAATAGGCAGCTTATGAACCACCACATGATCATGTAGTCGTTGAAGGCTGCCCATACCCCAGAGATTAATGTAACCGTTTAGTCTGGTCTTGCGATGAAATGTCAACAGATCCAGATTCGCCTTGTAATCCGTTAGCACTAAATGCACATCGCGATCTGGAATCAGGAGCGATTCGTATTCAAGTTGAGCATCACCCGCTAACAAAATCCGCCACGCCTCGTTGTTAATTGGAAAACCAAAGATTAATTGTTTTGCCTTTTCAGGATTAAAAATCCAATCTGGACGAACAACTGGCAAGTAATCAGGTGGATTAGGATTAAGCGGATTTTGACCTTTAAACCTATCAGTTTCCTTCGCCCAATTGTGTTTTGAAACCTTATCATAATGCCCAATCATCAAGAAACCATCTGTCCAAAAATCGGAATCAGCGATTGGTTTTGGAACGTTTGGGTTCTGAGCTAAAATCTTATTCCATCTTTGAATAAGCTCTCGTTTAACCTCACTCAAATTCTCAAAATGATGTTCCCGCACCTCAGCACGAACAAGAGGAACTGAACGTGTCGGCATTAACTCAAGACCTTTCCTTACTTCTGCCCGTACAACCTCTACGCTTGGGCTTAGCGAAAGATCAATGATGGGAATAAATTCTAAGCCCATCGATTCCACGGTAATGGTCTTGGGCTCAAGGCCTGCATTCTCGATGTTGGAGCCGACGGTGATACTGGTGATATGAAAGACATCAAAATCACGAACGGCCCTTAAGAGATCATCATCGGTTACAATGACATAGGAATTTGAGGCGCTAATTCCAGTGAATTCAAAACTGGCCGCGCGGTACTTGGGCTTTACAGCTCCGTCGACGATGACGGTGCCCTCCTGCTTATCATCAGTGATTGAGAGCCGGACATTCTCAGCCCCTGAGAGTTTAAAGACGATGTCATTGTCGAAAGCATTAAAGTAACGGTTCTTGAGCTTGAGATCCGCGCTTTCAGGGATGGGGCCGGTATAGAAAATCACTCCGCCGAATTGTTTCAAAGGATTCCCTTCCTCTAGGCTTAAATCTACCCCATAAATAACCGTGTTTTGATCGGGCTGATCAAAGCGTGTGATTACCCCGCTGAAATCATCTTGCTCGGAATTGACACCTCCATCTAACCGACCAGGGCCGACAAAGGTCCCAGTGAAATCCGTGAGTGTCCCAGTTGGCGAAGCAGTGAGTTCCGGCACGTCAATCACCCCGCTGAATTCTACGGTGACCGTGAAAGAAGGAGTTCCTTTGGGCACATCAAAGACTGGGATCATGTCACGAATCGCTTTCGGATTGAGTCCAAAGGTCCTTAAGGTTTCGCCGGTGATCGAAAGGACCCCGTGGGTGGAATCGATTTGGGTCATGAGTTGATTCAGTTTGAGGGTACTGGAATCTTCCAGGGCCAAATTCACTTTGACTCCTTCTGGAATGACACCCGTGATGCGGGCAAGCTTCAGGGTTTCATCGGGAAGTGAAGTCAGATCAAAGAGAGTAGAAGATTTCAGGCCCGTAAAGATATTGGGGCCTGCGAAGACCGATTCTTGAGAAGCGTTGTTGATCGTGAATTCATAGGTATCATCATCAATTACCCGCTGCTGAGCCGTGGCGCCCAGGGGCGTAACGCCCTCCGTGTTATAGGGCCCTAAGCGCCCGACCCCGTAACGTTCATTGCCTTGAGGATCCTTTAAGGAAGTCAGCGCTGTGGTATTGGCAAGCGCATCGAGTTCCGGCACGTCAATCACCCCGCTGAATTCTACGGTGACCGTGAAAGAAGGAGTTCCTTTGGGCACATCAAAGACTGGGATCATGTCACGAATCGCTTTCGGATTGAGTCCAAAGGTCCTTAAGGTTTCG
>JACQQO010000079.1 GCA_016206955.1 Candidatus Omnitrophota bacterium | reverse complement strand
CGAAACGCTCCGCTTGAGAGGGTTTCGATAAACCCTTGAATTGAAGTTAGGGGCGTTTTCAGTTCATGGGACACATTGGCCACGAAATCTTGTCTTAACTTTTCAAGCCGCCTGATCTCGGTCACATCGTAGAGAACCAAAATGCCCCGTACCTCGCCCTCGCTTGCCTGAATTCCGACGGCATTCGCCATTAATGTTTTTTTCTCAGGATGATAGAGTTCGATTTCCTCCATCACGATAGTCTGATCTCGAAGCGCCCGCTCGAGCATTTGATCGACTTTCGGATTTCGAATGACTTCGAGAATATTTTTGCCGAGGGCAACGCTTACTTTAAAATCAAAAATGGATTCGGCAGCAGGGTTTGCAAGTAAAATTCGCTTGTTGGAATCCACCGCAATCATTCCTTCAACCATATTTTCCACAATGGCGGAAACCTTGGCCTTTTCACTTTCGAGTTCGGCAATCCGTTTTTTCAACGCGGAAGCCATTTGATTCATGGATTGCGTCAATTCAAATACTTGCTTGGACCGGCGTGTTTTTGAAATAAGAACGAGAACCAGAATGGAACTACAGACGAAAGCGAAGAAAAAAAGGAAGTCTGTAAGACTAAGGTTCGTTGTCAAGACGATACCCTGTATTTTTCACGGTGACGATCCGGTGGGCTTCGGTTTTTAATTTTTTACGAAGCTGCCCAATATGCATATCGACCGTCCGGGTCTCAATATTGACGGACTGATCATAACCCCATACGCGTTCAAGGAGAAACTCACGTGTGAGCACTCTCCCCTTTCCTTCTAGGAGGGCCTTGAGTAAATCGTATTCTTTAGAAGTGATTTCAAGGGGTTTGCCTTTGAGCGCTACGATATGTTTTCCATCATCAAACTCAAGACTGCCGATCTTTACAATCCCGTCTTTCGGTTTTTCGTAAACACGCCTCAAAACGGCTTTAACTCTTGCAATGAGTTCGCGCGGACTGAAAGGCTTTGTCATATAGTCATCTGCACCGAGTTCGAGCCCAAGAACCTTGTCTGTTTCTTGACTCTTCGCCGTCAGCATAATAATAGGAAGCGCGGCTGTTTTTTCGTTTTGTTTGAGGATCTTGCAGATTTCAATTCCGTCAATTTCAGGAAGCATCAGATCCAGAAGAATTAAACCGGGCCTTTGTTTCTTTGCCTGCTCCAAACCCGAATCACCGCGCGTGGCGGTGAGGACGCGGTATCCTTCCCGCTCGAGATTGTATTTCACAAGCTCGACGATATTTTTCTCATCTTCAATGACTAAAATAGTCTCTTTAGGCATAACTTTCTCGGTTTAAAGATCAAGTAAATTCCCATAAGGATGATGATGCCCGCCACAAACTTACGGAAATGGGAAAGTGAGAAACGTTTTAAGAGAAAGTTCCCGAATAGCGTACCTAAAAAAGTAAAGCCGATCAATATGATAAGTGACGGCCAAGCCTGTTGAAGCGAGGAAGCGTATGAGAGCCAATAGATTGGAATTCGGACGAGATCAATCACACAGGCGATCACAACGCCGGTGGCAATAAAAGTTTCTTTGGACATCTTGTAATTGAGCAGAAACGCGGAGCGGATCGCGCCCTGATTGCCGATTAAGCCTCCAACAAGGCCCGACAAAAATCCGCCGATCGGATCAATGGCCTTCGGGAAACGAAACTGAAGCTTGGAGGGAACCCACTCTTGAAGGCCCAGGAAAATAAGCACGGCGCCGATGATTTTTTGAAGCGCTTCATTGGCTAGATAAATCTGGCCAAACGCTCCCAGAAAACCGCCAACGATCGCGAGAACGCCAAAGCGTTTTACAATTTCAAAATCAATGTGCTTGCGAAAGAGAACAAATTTAAGCAGGTTGTTGAGTAAATGAACAATGGCGACAAGAAAAACGGCTACTTTTGCTTCGTAAAATACAAGAAAAACGGGAGTGAGAATCGTTCCGAGACCGAAGCCGCTTAAAAGAGCAAGCGCTGCCGCTAGAAAAGCGACGCTTACAACGAGTACGTAATCCATTGTGAAACTCCTTCCCCCCTTGTGGGGGAAGGCAGGGATGGGGGGACAAGTTTAGGAAAGGCTATCACCCCCACCTTTATCCTCCCCCATCTAGGGGGAGGAATTGATGCTGAGATTCTCGCAATGACGTAGATTGATTTTTTTGATAAGAATAAACCGTATCACGCTCCACCGGAATCTTGCCAATCCGCGCAATTTCTGAGGTAAATTTCTCACGCGGCGTGTATTCACCGTTTTCGCCGCCTGCTTCGCGCGTGATATTTTCATGATAAAGTGTTCCGCTCATGTCATTGGCGCCGCAAGAAAGCGAACGAAGCGCATTTTCCCAGCTGAGTTTTACCCAACTTGTTTGAATGTTGCGGATGTCGTTCATAAAGTAAAGCCTTGAGACGGCAATCATCTTAAAAGCATATTCAACGCGATCGATCGAACGGTCAATCACACGGCCCAATTTGGTTTTATCCGGCATAAAAAGGAGCGGAATAAACTCGGTGATCCCGCCTGTCTCGCGCTGGACGTCACGGACGCGCTTTAAGTGATTCATAACGTGCTGACTTGTCTCAATATGTCCAAACAAAATCGTAGCGGTGGAAGGAAGGCCCAAATGGTGTGCTGTTTTAATAATTTCGCACCACTCATCGGATGAAATTTTCTCCCAGCAAATTTTCTTGCGGACTTCGTCATCTAACACTTCGGCGGCCGTTCCGCACATCGAATTCATACCGGCTTCTTTTGCCTGAGTCACCGTCTCTAGATAGGATTGATTTGTTTCCCAAGCGTAGTAGTCAATCTCTTCGGGTGAGAAGGCGTGAAAATGAATTTGTGGGTACGCTTCGCGGAGCTTGCTTAAGAGTTCCAGCACTTCGTGAAATTTAACTTCTGAGGACAATCCGCCTTGAAATGTGATTTCAGAAAGTTCGCCATCGGCAGAATCGATCCTTTGTTTCACATCCTCAAACGTAAGGATGTAGGCGTCTTTTGAAGTGGGCGATTTTTTGAACTCGCAGAAGGTGCAGTGGTATTCACAAATGTTCGTATAATTCACGTTCATATTATGAATGAAGCTCACAACGCGGCCGTTCAGCCGTTCATTGACTTCGTCTGCAAGCCCATAAAGCCGCTTCAAATCGGCAGGCTCCTGCCGTTCGAGAAGCCATTTGGCTTCTTCTTCCGTAAGGTCAATGGAATGTTTTGCTTTATATTCGATGGTGTCCCACATACGAACTATCCACAAACACAGGTTCAAATCCTGCTTGTTCGATTAATGATTTTAGTGCGGTTTCCGAAAGGTCAATCGGAGTTTCATTGCCGGCATCATGCATAATTTTTTCATTGAGATTGGTTCCGCCTACATCATCCACGCCGAACGAAAGCGCCACTTGCGCCATTTTAAGATCAAGGGTTGTCCAATGCACTTTAATGTGCGGTACATTATCAAAAAGAAGCCGCGAGATCGCATACATCTTGAGATCGGTATATCCGCCGACCTCGCCCACTTTTTCGATCGGCGTATGTTCGGCATTAAAAGCAAGCGGGATAAAGGATTGAAAGCCGTGCGTTTCATCTTGAAGCGCGCGAAGCTTCAAAATATGGTCGACTCGATCTTCAATAGATTCGATATGTCCATAAAGAATCGTGCAATTCGAAGGTATGCCCATTCGGTGAGCGATTCGGTGAATCTCAAGCCAATCGGAAGCAGTTGTTTTATGAGCGCAAATTTTCTTGCGTGTCACTTCACCAAAGATTTCTGCGCCGCCTCCGGGAAGGCTGTCCAAACCAGCGTCTTTTAACTCGCGCAAGATTTCTTCCCAAGAAAGTTTGGAACGCTGGGCCAAATCATCGATCTCAACAGCCGTTAGGGCTTTAATGAAAACGGCTGGATAAGCTTCGTGGATTGCTCGAAACATTTCCACGTAGAAATCAAGACCAAGATCTGGATTGAGACCGCCGACCATATGGATTTCATTGAGATGATGACGCTGAATAGTCTCACCTATCTTGGAAAGGACTTGGCCAATGGTAAACGTATAACCGCCGTCTTCATAGGGCCTGCGAGCGAAAGCACAAAAGACACAATGAACGGTGCACACATTGGTGTGATTTAAATGAAGATTGACGGAGTAAAAGACTTTTTTGCCGTTTAACCGAAGCCGCACTTGATGGGCCAAGACGCCAAGAAACGGAAGGTCATTGGATTCAAAAAGGCGTATGCCGTCTTCGAAATCAAGGCGTTCGCCAGTCAAAACTTTTTCTTCAATGTCATGCAATGAGGAATTTGAAATGAAAGATTTCCTCCCCCCTTGTGGGGGAGGATAAAGGTGGGGGGAATGATTCATTTCATATTACCCCCATCCCTGCCTTCCCCCATAAAGGGGGAAGGAGAATTCGATTTTGTTTGCTTTTTTTTCTTAATCTCTTCAAACAGTTGATCCACTAACTTTTCTTCGGAAACGACGCGCTCTTGCTTGCCGTCCACGTAAATCATGCCTTTTTCTTTGCCGCCCGTAATTCCAAAATCAGATTCATGCGCTTCGCCCGGGCCGTT
>JACQQO010000084.1 GCA_016206955.1 Candidatus Omnitrophota bacterium | reverse complement strand
CGTTCGCCGCTGGAACGCTTCCATTCCTTTTATTTTCCTCATCCACTCAATTTAAGCAAAATGAAGCGAGCTGCCCGGACATTTGTTGGGAGGCATGATTTTCGGACTTTTGAAGCGAGCGGGGGAAGGCGAAAGAGCGCTGTTCGGACCGTTCATCAATTGGAAGTGAAACGAGAGGGAAAGATCATCCGTTTCACCATTGAAGGGAATGGATTTCTCTACAAAATGGTTCGAAATATGGTGGGAACCTTAATTTTAGTTGGCTCGGGTAAAATCCGCATGTCTAACTTTAAAAAAATCCTTCAATCCAAAAACCGCGAGCTCGCCGGACCTACCGCGCCATCGCAAGGCCTTACGCTTAAAAGGGTTGTTTATTAGGTTTTGACAGGAAAGAGAGCTTCTGTTATACTCACGCCTCTTTTATGAAGACCTATATCCCCGAAGCAAACAAAATTGAGCGGAAGTGTTTCCTCATTGATGCCCAAGGCCAGATTCTGGGCCGGCTTGCCGTGCGTGTGGCCACCATTTTAATGGGTAAGGACGAACCCTTTTATACCCCTCATCTGGAGTGCGGAGATCAGGTGATTGTGATCAATGCCAAAGGCATTCGAGTGACCGGCCGGAAGGCAAAGGAAAAAATTTATCAACATTACACCGGTTATCCCGGCGGCAGGCATGTTCAGACGTTTGAGGAAGTTCAGGCTGAAAAACCAGAAATGATTATTACCGAGGCGGTCCGCAGAATGCTTCCCAAAAATCGGCTGGCTGAGAAAATGCTCAAACGCCTTCGGGTTTATGCCGGCGCAGAACACCGCCAAAGCGCCCAAAAGCCGGAGCCCCTTAAAATTTAAAATCTATGGTAGATACTGCCGTCAAAACCAATTTGTATTACGCCACCGGGAAGCGGAAAGAGTCCGTCGCACGCATTTGGCTTGAAGACGGCGGCAAAGAAATTGTGGTGAATTCGAGAAAGCTTGAGAATTATTTTCCACGCGAGACACTTCGAATGATTATTCAACAACCCTTCGAAGCCACAAAATTGGTGGACCGTTTTGGAGTGAGAGCCGAAGTTCACGGCGGCGGTTTAACGGGACAGGCCGAGGCCGTGCGTCTGGGTATTTCACGCGCGTTGATTCAATTTGATCAAAGCCTTCGCCCGATTTTACGAAAGGGCGGGCTTCTCACGCGTGATCCGCGCGAGAAAGAACGGAAGAAATACGGGCGCAAGAAAGCGCGGCGAAGTTTTCAGTATACCAAACGATAATTGTTCTGCGGATGCCCAAGTCGTTTTCGTTTTTCAGATGGTTTGTAATTTTAATTCTTTTGACTCAGTCGCTCGGTTGCGCCGCCTTTCTCGAAGACTATAATTACAACCCGATCGGAAGCACGCACTCGACTTCGAGCTCGTATTAATTTCCCTCCATCTTGGGGATGGGTTCCCAAATGATCAACAATCGAAAATTGAAGAATCTTTTCCTTGTTCTCTTAAGCGTCGCTATTGTTTTAATCATCGCGCTATTTTCTTCCATTCCTTTTTTGGTACGGTCTGAGTATTTGGAACAATTAGTGACGCGAGCCGTCAAAGATCAACTCGGTTATACCCCTTCGTTTGGTCAGTTCCGCATTTCTTTTTTTCCAACGCCAGCGCTTCACATTGTGGATTTCGAATTAAAGCCGGCGGTTGAAGCCGGCGACATTCCTTTCATCAAGGCTGAGAAGGCCGTTTTCCGGCCGTCCCTTTTTGCTTTGCTTTTGGGTAAATCGGAATTGTCTCATATGGCTTTGAATGGTGCAGATATTCATTACACGTTACGCAGCGAGCGCGGCGAATTCCTGAAAGCGGTTTCGCTTCGGGATGTTTCCTTAAAACTTTGGCAAATTCGTTCGAATCATCCGATCCGATTTAAATTGCGGGGAAAATTTTTAAGCGATTCTGAAAATTTGGCCTTGAGCGGAACCTTTCAGACCAATTTTAAAGGTTTTCGTCCCAAAGATTTCGCTTCGAAGATTCAAATGTCGATTGGGCCGATTGAGCTTTCCCGCCTTTTAGCCTGGTCGAATACCGCGTCCCCGGTTCAGATTGAAAGCGGTACATTTTCTTTTTCTGGCCAAATCACAAAATCGGAAGGGAATGTGGATTTGGAATTTAGAGGCACCTCCAACATTCAAAATTTAGTTTACCAAATTCCGCCCAAGGCTCACTCGAGCAAAGTTGCAAATTACCAAGCCAAATTTCAAGCGCATGCCGATTTGGAAAGCGGCGCCGTTGTCGTAAAGGAAAGCACGTTGACGGCGCCTTTTGGCGGCCCGTTTGAAATTGAAGGCAAGTTCAATTTTTTTAGGAGGGTCATTGACGAGCTTTTTATTAAATCGAAGGGCTTAAAGCTCGAAGTGCTTCCTCAATACCTCACTTCTTTTGAGGAAACTCTGCCGGTTAATTTGGGTTTTTCAGGCGAAAGCCAGCTTGATTTTTTTGCCAAAGGCGATCCCGCGCTTTTATTAACTCATACGCGAGTTGATTTTACACAAACCACCCTCACTTATTCGCAATATTTTTCCAAATCAAGCGGCGTCCCACTTTTCTTTGAAGCCGATATGAAACTGGCAGGCGGCCGAGTTCTTCGGGGCGATTTTTCTTTGGAGTTCGAACCGGCTTCCCTCAAAGGTTCTGTGGTAGCGCTTGACCTTTTGACCGGCGAAGGGGAAATAACTTTGTTGACCAATAAATTTACGATCGATCATTGGGAACCCTATTTTCCTCTCTTGCGGGAATTTGATCTTTCGGGAGGAATCAAAGTGTTGACGAGTCTGAAAGGAAATTTCAATCGCCCTGAAGAACTGCGGCTCATGAGCAATATCAGCCTTGATGGGCTTCAGGCCAGAGCCAGCAATGGAGCTGAAATTAAAAACTTAAGCGGCTCCATCGATTTTGGGCCTTTGGATTCTGAACTGAGGGATATCCGTTTTGAGATTGGAAATTCTCAATTTGCCGTTGAAGGAAAAATGTTCAAGCAGCCCGATGCGCGTTGGCTGATCAGAGTCCAATCGCCCGAAGTTAATATTCATGATTTTGTTTCTCAACTTCACAAGGTGGATGAGGCGCTTGCCCTCAAAGAAGAAAAGTTGGATTGGAAGAAAATTGAGGACTCGATTCATTCTTTCGTTTCGCCGGAGGAATCTTTGAACCCATTCGATTTTGAAGTTGCTTTAAGCGAAGGGCGAATGGTCGTGCCTCATTTGCGCGGTCGTGTTTTTGGCGGAGCCATTTCATCTCAAGCCGTTTTTGATTATTCGGATAAGACTCCGGGTTCGGTCATCGAATTGGGCTTGGACCGGTTAAGCCTCGCCAAAATGCAGTCGGCAAGCCAAAAACGAGTCATGGACGGCAATCTGTTTGCAGCCGCTACTTTGACCAGCGAAGGGCCGATTGATTCCGAATGGCTTGCGCGCTTGAAAGGGAAAGGCTCTCTTTCTGTGACGAACGGCGAATTTCATACGCTAGATATTTTGGGGAGTTTGGGCGACGTTGCGGAATTGGCACCTTTGGCAGGTTTTAAATCGGGCACAACACGATTTAATGATATTCGAGGGGATATCCAGGTTGGGAATAAGAAAATTGAAACCGAAAATCTGATCCTGTTGTCAGATGATTTTCAAATTGAGGGGGCAGGCGAAGTGAGCTTTGAAGGAAATCTTAATTTTCGCCTCTCCATCTTTTTGGCTCCGCAATTGAGCAAGAGAATCGTACCAGGTTTAGGTGAGAATATGCGTCTTGGTCCTATTCCGGTTTTGATTACCGGTTCACTCACACAGCCATCTCTCAGGAAAGATCCGATGCTGATCGGTGTTTTTTTGGAAAGTTTGGTGCGGCAGCAATTTTCTAAAATCGCCTCGCGTTTTATTCCTACCCCTCGCACCACATCACAGGAGCCCGGCGCTACTCAAAACCAATCTCAAAGCACGCAGCAAGCGCTGATCAATAGCGGATTCAGCCTTCTGGAGAGTTTCCTTTCTCAGAAGAAATCTTCTTCTTAATCTTCAGTTTTTTGAGGAGTGCAGTGGCAGCTTGGGATTCCGCTTCCTGTTTGGTTCTTCCTATGCCTTTTGCTTTTTTATTTCCCCGAATCGTGACTGAGGCCACAAATGATTTTTGGTTTTTGGTCATTTGAATTTGGTAGACGGGAAGAGAACCATATTTTTTTTGAGTATATTCCTGAAGCGCGCTTTTTGGATTGGGATCCAGTTGAAACAGCTTTTTCTGATCAAAGTAGGGTTTGAAATATTTACTCAAAAACCGCCGGACATTTTTTTCGCCACGGTCGAAATAAATCGCCGCGATCAGCGCTTCCAGCGTATCGGCCAGAATTTTCTCATGATTTAATTCGGGCCGGTTCCGTTTCCGTTTTCCCAAAAGCAAATAGGTTTTGAGCCGAATCGATCGAGCAATGCGGGCCAACAGCTTTCTTGAAACGAGAATCGAACGCAGACGGCTGAGAAGTCCTTCGTTCGCTTTGGGAAAAAGGTGGTACAAATTGCCGGCAATAAAAGAGTTTAAAATGGAGTCGCCTAGAAATTCAAGCCGCTGGAAGTCTTCAACCGTTTGAATCGTCTGCCCTTCGCTGTGATAAGAAGGGTGATTTAAAGCCGATTGGAGAAGCTCTTTTCTCTTAAATTTAAACCCAATTGCCTTCTCGAGTCGTTTCATTTACAGATTATATTCCGCACCAAGAGTAAAGGTTGAGCTCTCGAAAGTCAAGAGTAAATTTGACATAACCTATTCATTTGACAAAGGATAAGACAGGATTTATAATGCTTCCCTCATTTTCACTCCTATCTTCTTTCTAAGCACCTCTGTGTGTTTAGAAAGTTTTTTATTTTGGAGACCTTATGCTGACGTGTTCCATTGTCGGAGCGACGAGTTTTACGGGAACCGAATTGATTCGGATTCTGGCGCGCCACCCCCATGTCAAAATCGGATCTTTGACCACTCGATCTGAAGAGAAAATTGACGCGCGCGATTTAGTCCCGGCTTTGGGAAAAGCCAATGACCTTGTGATCGAAAAGTTTAATTTTAAGAAGGTGGCTAGAGATTCGGATGTCGTGTTTGTTACACTTCCTCATACGCTTGCCATGAAAGTGGCCGGAGATTTTTATGACGAGGAAAAAATCGTAATCGATCTTTCGGCCGATTTCCGCCTTCACCGCGCGGATCTTTACGAAGATTGGTATCAAGAGCGGCACAGCCGGAAAGATTTGCTCAAGGAAGCTGTCTACGGCCTTCCCGAAATATATCGGGAACAAATTAAACACGCGAATTTAATCGCGAATCCCGGTTGTTATCCGACCGGAGCCATTTTGGGCCTTTATCCGCTCCTAAAGGCAGATTTAATTAAGCACGATTTCATTGTGATCGATTCCAAATCGGGCGTGAGCGGCGCGGGAAAAAAACTTTCTCAAGCCACACAATTTTGCGAAGTGGATGAAAATTTCGGCGCTTACAAAGTGAACCGGCATCAGCACACGCCTGAAATCGAGCAGACACTTTCAGAAGTAGCCTTGGCCAAAATTGACGTTACGTTTGTTCCGCATTTACTTCCGGTGAATCGCGGAATTCTTTCGACCATTTACGTAAGGCGAAAGCCCGGCATCAAAAAAGATAAATTGGCAAAGGCATTTGAATCATTTGCCGAATCCGAACCATTTGTACGTTTTTACGGAGTAGGAAAGTTCCCAACTTTAAAGGAAGTTCAGTACACCAATTTTTGCGACATTGGAATTGAAATCGATGATAAATCCGATCAAGTGATTGTGATTACTGCGATTGATAATTTGCTGAAAGGTGCAAGCGGTCAAGCGATTCAGAACATGAACATTCGGCTGGGTTTTTCGGAGGAAGCGGGGTTAATCGGTGTTTAAAGTTCTTTCGAATGGAAGTGTCACCAGCCCTCAAGGATTTAGGGCCGCCGGCATGAATGCGGGGATTAAAAAAAGCTTTCGGAAATTTGACGTTTCCTTGATTTGTTCCGAGGTTCCTGCCGTAAGCGCGGGGACTTTTACGACCAATCGCGTAAAAGCGTGGCCTCTTCTCTATGACCTTCGAGTGATTAAGGCGCCGCGCCACCGCGTTATTTTTTCAAATAGTGGAAACGCCAATTGTTTTAACGGGTCGACCGGGAAACGAGCGGTTTCGGTTTCACTCGATTTGCTTTCGCGAAATTTAAAAGTGTCCCGGCGGCAGATTCTTTTGGCTTCGACCGGAATTATCGGAAGGCCTTTTCCGATTCCTCGAATCCAAAAAGCAATTCCCAAGTTAGTCAAAAAGCTATCTGTGGATGGCGGCCACGATGCGGCGCGTGGAATTTTGACGACCGATACGCATCCAAAAGAAATCGCTGTGCGTTTTACCATCGACCGGAAAAAAGTGACCGTTGCGGGAATGGCAAAAGGGGCAGGCATGGTTTGTCCCGATATGAATGCTTCTGGCATTCGCGGAAAACATGCCACGATGCTTTGCTTTTTGACCACCGATCTTTATATTTCGAAATCGATGCTTCAAAAGGCGCTTTCATTTGTCGCGGCTAAGACCTTTAACAAAATTGTGATTGATAACGATCAAAGCACGAATGACACTGTCTTAATTTTGGCAAACGGAAAAGCCGGAAACCGGAAAATCACATCGCAGGATAAGCGATTTCAGTTGTTTCAAAACGCTCTTTTGCATGTATGCGCTCATATTGCAAAGAGTTTGGTCAAAGATGGAGAAGGAGTCACCCATGTGTGCGAAATTGTGGTCGAAGGCGCTCGAAGCCCGGAAGAAGGAAAGAGATTGTGTCGGCAAATTTCATCTTCCATGCTTTTTAAAACGATGCTTGCCGGCGGTGATCCAAATTGGGGACGTGTGATGGGCTCAATCGGCGCAAGCGGCGTGGCATTTTCACCTCGCCTTGATATTAAATTTGAAGGCGTGCCCATTCTTTTGAACGGGCGCGAAAAAATTCGAAACCGAAACCGGCTGAGGCAGATATTGAAGCGAAAAGAATACCACCTCGAAATTAATTTGAAAGCGGGAAAATATCGAGAACGTTTCTGGACGACGGACCTGACGAAATTTTATGTCTGGATCAATTCGACGTATTCAACGTAAGGTGACAATTTTATGATCATCGAACAATTGGTAGAGAAAGCAGACATTTTGATCGAGGCGCTTCCGTACATCAAGCGGTTCCGCGGCAAGGAGATTTTAATCAAATACGGCGGTGCCGCAATGCTGGATGCCGAAGTGCGCGAAAATGTGCTTCATGATTTGGTATTCATGAACTACGTCGGAATCCGCCCCATTTTAATTCATGGGGGCGGGCCGGCGATCACTGAAAATTTAAAACAAGCCGGAGTCGAATCAAAATTTGTTAATGGCCTTCGAGTAACTGATCAGGCAACGATGAAGGTGGTTAAGGAAACGTTGGCTGAGATCAATCAAAAGATGGTTCAGGATTTAAAGCGGTTTGGCGCCCAAGCCGCGGGACTTTCGGGCCACGACGCTAAAATTTTGAAGGTCAAAAAACATGAAGCAAATGGAGATGTGGGTTACGTGGGAGATGTGGTTTCGGTCAATACGCGTCCGATTCGAAAATTGACCAAAAAAAATATCATTCCCGTCATTTATCCTTTGGGAATTGACCGAAAAGGTGAAACGTACAATGTGAATGCCGATGAAGCGGCCGCGAAAATCGCGGCGGCGATGCAAGTTCAAAAAATAATGGTGTTGACCAATGTGCGAGGCATTTTGAAAAATCAAAATGATTCCGATTCACTGATTCCGTCGCTTCATGTGGACAACGTGGAAACCTTGGTTCGAGACGGCGTCATTACCGGCGGCATGATTCCCAAGGTTAAAAGTTGCGTCACGGCGCTGAAAGGAAATGTTCCAAAGGCGCACATCGTGGACGGCCGGATTAAACATTCGCTGCTTCTTGAGGTATTTACCGATCGTGGAATCGGCACTGAAATCGTACTCTAAATCGACTATGAAGACTAAAGACGTGGAAGCGTTATATCAAAAGTTTGTGCTTGCGACCTACAACCGTTCGCCGCTTTGTTTGGTGAAGGGCAAAGGTTCCAAAGTTTGGGATCTGGAGGGAAAAGAATATCTCGATTTTTTTCCCGGTTGGGCGGTTTCTGGTTTAGGCCATTGCCATCCGGATGTCGTGAATGCGATTAAAAATCAAGCGCGCAAGCTGCTTCATATTCCCAATAATTACTATGGGCTTAAACAGGCGCAATTGGCTCAGAAAATTGCTGAGAAATCTTTTGATGGGCGGGTCTTTTTTTGTAACAGCGGTGCGGAAGCGATGGAATCGGCGATTAAGTTTGTCCGAAAATTTGGATCCGCCTCCGGCCGTTACGAAATGATTACGATGGACCGGTCTTTTCACGGGCGCACGTTGGCCACCTTGACGGCCACGGGACAGGAAAAGTTTCACAAAGGTTTTGAGCCGCTGCCGGAAGGATTTAAACAAGTCCCGTTCAATGACTTTGAAACGCTTCGGCAGGCAATCGGGCCTAAGACGATTTCGATTGCTCTCGAACTGATTCAAGGAGAGGGCGGAATTCGAGTGGCGGATCAAGACTACGTGAGAAAAGTGCGCGCACTTTGTGATGAGAGGAAAATGCTGCTTGTGTTTGATGAAGTTCAAACAGGAATGGGTCGGACGGGAAAATGGTTTGCTTATCAACATTACGGAGTTGAGCCTGATTTAATGGCGCTTGCCAAATCCTTGGGCGGCGGCGTTCCGATTGGAGCGCTTGTGGTGAACCGAAAAATCAAAGAAGAGGTGCTCACGCCGGGGACTCATGCTTCAACTTACGGCGGCAATCCTTTAGTGACTGCGGCTGGACTGGCTGTGTTCAAAGCGATTCAAAAAGAGGGGCTTCTTCGAAATGCGGAGGAAATGGGCGATTACCTCAGATCAAAATTATTGGCGCTTCAGGAAAAATATTCAAGTTTGATTCAGGAAGTTCGAGGGATTGGCCTCATGCTGGGACTTGAGCTCAATCAGCCCGGTGTTGAAATCGTAACCGCCGCTCGGGAAAAAGGCCTTTTGATTAATTGTACGCAAGATCGAGTGCTCCGGATTATGCCGGCGATGACGGTAACAAAGCGGCAAATTGATCGTGGCCTTCGGATTTTGGATCAAGTATTAGGTGAGGTAGCCAGATGATCCCACCACCTCCTTTAAAAGAGCGCTTGATCTTAAATCGAAGCGCTCTTTTATTTCTGAAAGAAATTCTGTCCCATACGGGACAGAAAAAGGAGGTGGTGGGATGAAGAATTTAATCAGTGCATTTGATTTAAATGAAACAGAGCTCAAAGCTATTTTTGATCTCACGAAGCGGATCAAACAAAACCCGTCTGCGTTTCGCGATGCGTTTGACGGAAAGGCTTTGGGGCTTATTTTTGAAAAGCCGTCCACGCGAACGTGGGTTTCGTTTGAAGTTGGTTTTTCAACGATGGGCGGCCACGTGATTTATTTGGGGCCCGAGGATATTCAATTGGGCGTGCGCGAAGAAGTGCGCGACGTGGCGCGGGTTTTAGCGCGATATTTGGATTTGGTTGTGATGAGGACGTATTCGCACCGGCTCATTCTTGAATTCGCCAAATATTTCGACAAGCTCGTAATCAATGGCTTGAGCGATTTGGAACATCCGTGCCAAGCGCTTGGCGATTTTTATACGATTATTGAGATGCTTGGAGATCTCAAGGACAAGAAAATTGCGTTTGTGGGAGATGGGAACAACGTGCTGAACTCCCTTTTGATTTTGGCCGCGCGGCTTGGAGCGAATTTGAGTTTCGCGACGCCGAAGAAGTTTGCACCGCAGGCCTCTATTTTATCCCGAGCTTTGAAAGAAGCAAAGCGCACTGGCGCAAAAATTGTGGGAACGAATCAGCCTGAACAAGCCGTTCGGAATGCAGACATCATTTATACAGACGTATGGGTCAGCATGGGAGAGGAAGATCGAGTGGGGAAGAAGGAACATTTCGAAAAATTTCAGGTCAATCGGGCTCTTTTGAAAAAAGCAAATCAAAATGTTCGTGTCATGCACTGCCTTCCCGCGCATCGAGGCGAGGAAATTACCAACGAAGTGATCGAAGGAAAACATTCAATTGTATTTGACCAGGCCGAAAATCGCTTGCATGTCCAGAAGGCAATTTTGCTTTACCTTTTGGGAACGCCGGGAAAATCAGCCGAAAGTTTCACCGAAAATTAAAATGGGGATCAAAATGATCCCAACCACCTCCTTTTCTGCCGTTTCCTTTGGGTGGTTGGATTATGAAACGGCAGAATTTCGTTCCGAAATAAAAGAACGCTTCAACTTAAAACCAAGCGTTCTTTTAAAGGAGGTGGTGGGATGAAAAAAGTCATACTGGCTTATTCGGGTGGATTGGATACTTCATGCGCTGTGAAGTGGATTCACGATACGTATGGGGCCGAGGTGATTTGTTTTTCAGCATTTTTAGGCGAAGTTTCAAATCCAAAACTTCTCGCTAAAAAAGCACGCTCGGCAGGCGCCTCTAAAATTTATATTGAGGATTTAAAGGATGAATTCGCTCAAGATTTCATTCGGCCCGCCCTTTGGGCGCACGCGCGATATGAGGGAAAGTATTTTTTGGCGACGGCGCTCGGCCGTCCGCTCATTGCTAAACATTTGGCTCGAATTGCAGCCAAAGAAAAAGCCGATTGTGTAGCCCATGGCTGTACGGGTAAGGGAAATGATCAAATCCGAATCGAGCTGGGCGTAAAAGCGTTTAATCCCAAACTTAAGATCATCGCGCCTTTAAGAGAATGGGCGTTTACTTCGCGGGAAGAAGAAATTGATTATGCCAAAAAACACGGCATTTTAATTTCAGCGACCAAAAAAAGCCCCTATTCCATTGATAAAAACATTTGGGGCGCCGCCATTGAAGCAGGCGTTTTGGAAGATCCCTGGAAAGAACCGCCCGCGGATGCTTATTTTATGACGCGGCCGCTTCACCGGGTTCCTCGAAATCCGTTTGATGTCACGATCGGTTTTAAGGCAGGGCTTCCCGTTTCTTTAAATGGAAGGCAAATGACTTTTGTGTCTTTGATTGAGAAATTAAATGAATTGGGCGGACGTTACGGCGTCGGCAGGTTAGATCAGATCGAGAATCGCCTTGTGGGAATTAAATCTCGGGAGCTTTACGAGGCGCCGGCGGCCACGATTCTTCATTTAGCGCATGAAGAACTTGAAGGCATGGTCATGGACCGGGAATTTCTCCATTACAAACGTGTGCTTTCTGAAAAATATTCGGAGCTTGTTTATTTTGGCCTGTGGTTTACGCCTTTAAGAGAAGCGCTCGATCGATTTTTCGCAACCCATCAGAAAAATGTGACGGGGGAAATTCGAATCAAACTCGATCGGGGCCATGCGATTGTGGTGGGGAGAAGATCTCCCTATTCGATCTATTCGGAGAAATTGGCCACGTATTCCAAGAAAGACGAGTTTGACCGGACGGCGGCGGAAGGTTTTATGAAAATCTGGGGACTTCCTTACGAAGGGAAAGCAAAATGAAAAAACTTTGGGGTGCTCGGTTTAAGTCAGAACTTCATGAGACCGCGAAGAAATTTACGTATTCGCTTGGAGTGGACCACGAGCTTTTGAGCGCTGAAGTTAAAGTCAGCATGGCTCACGCGCTCATGCTCGGGCGGATCGGAATTATTTCAGGGCGCGATTCCCGCGCGCTCGTCCGAGGCTTTTGGAAAGTGCTTGCAGCGCTTAAGAAAAAATCTGTCTGTCACATGATTGACGAATATGAAGATATTCACACGCTCATTCAAGCGGAGCTTGAGAAAAAAGTGGGGAAGCTCGCCAGAAAACTTCATACGGGACGCTCTCGGAATGATTTGGTGGCGACTTCGACGCGGCTTTACGTCAAAGAAAGAATTGTTGATCTTCTGGAAGCGCTCAATCAATTTCAAACAGTTTTAGTTGCGCAAGCCGAGAAGAATCGAAATATCATAATTCCGGGTTATACCCATCTTCAGCGCGCACAGGTGGTGCTTTTCGCCCATCATTTGCTTGCCTATGTGGAGATGTTGGAACGCGACAAATCGCGGCTCTTGGATGCCAGAAAACGGATGAATGAGTGTCCGCTCGGCGCCGGCGCTTTGGCGGGAACGAGTCTTTCCATTGACCGGAAATTTGTTGCGAAGCTCCTCGGCTTTGAAAAACCGACGGCCAATAGCCTCGATTCCGTGAGCGATCGGGATTTTGCAATTGAAGTGCTTTCCGATATTGCGATTGTATTCACTCATCTTTCTAGATTTGCTGAAGATTTGATTCTTTGGAATTCGCAAGAATTCGGATTCATTATTTTGGATGATCAATTTTCAACCGGTTCTAGCTTGATGCCTCACAAGAAAAATCCGGATGTTTTGGAACTCGTGCGCGGCAAATCGGGCCAAGCGTATGGCAATCTCGTTTCTTTACTGGTGACGATGAAGGGGCTTCCCTTGGCTTACAATCGGGACATGCAGGAAGACAAAAGGCCGCTTTTCGCCTCGCTTCGTTTACTTGCCGATTCACTTTCAGTTTTAAGTGGAACTGTCAGAACTCTCCGAGTGGATGAAGCCGCTTGCGAGCGGGCTTCCAAAGACAGCTTTCTTTTTGCGACAGATGTTTTGGAATATTTGGTGAAGAGAAAAGTTCCGTTTTTGGAAGCACATGCCGTTGTAGGAAATCTTGTGAGGCGGGCAATCGATTCTCACGTGACGCTGAGCGGGCTTCCGTTTGAAATTTATCGGGAATCCTCACGAGCGTTTAAAAAGGACGTGTTCGATCTTTTTGATCCAAAGGTTTCTGTCTCAGGTAAAGCCTCTTTGGGCAGTACCAAGCCGGAAATGGTGGCCAAGCAAATCCGCCTTTGGAAAGAACGATTAAAGGCAGAGGTCAGAAGACTGAGATTAGGGGGACACTTCACTTAATTCTATGGATTTAGGCTTGAATTAAGTAAAGTGTCCCCAAATCTCCATTGATTTTATGATGCACGATTTCGAATATTTAAATCGCGAGCTTTATTGCGAATCCGTCCGTGTCCGCGACATCGCAAGCCGTGTGGGCACGCCATTTTATTTGTATAGTTACAAGACGTTTACGGAGCATTTGATGAAGCTTCAGAAGGCGTTTAAATTGATTGATCCTTTGATTTGTTATTCCATGAAAGCGAATTCTAATCTCGCCATTTTGCGCTCACTCGTAAAAAAAGGAGCAGGGCTCGACATTGTTTCTGGAGGAGAGTTGTTTCGGGCTAGAGAAGCGGGCTGCGATCCATCAAAAATTGTGTACGCAGGGGTGGGAAAAACCGATTCAGAAATGGAACAGGCGATTCGAGCAGGCATTTTGCTTTTTAATGTGGAATCACTTCAAGAGTTGGATCGGTTGGAACGCGTGACGGCAAAGCTTAAGAGAAGAATAAACGTTTCATTGAGAATTAATCCCGACGTCGATCCCGGGACGCATGCGCATATCACAACGGGCAAAGCGGAAACGAAATTTGGTTTGGATTTGGATACGGCTCACCTTGCGTTTATGCGCAAAGACAAA
The DNA here is from genome assembly GCA_016206955.1 of Candidatus Omnitrophota bacterium. GTDB lineage: Bacteria > Omnitrophota > Omnitrophia > Omnitrophales > Danuiimicrobiaceae > 01-FULL-45-10b. The sequence goes on along the minus strand of JACQQO010000084.1, from coordinate 4,717 downwards.
TATCCTCATCTTTCCATTTGCGGAGTCCATGTTCATATCGGTTCTCAAATCGTCAAAAGCGAACCTTTTGTGAAAGCGTTTCGCAAGGTTTTAATTTTTCTCACCGCACTTGAACGGGAAGGGCACCGGGTGAAATTTCTAAATTTGGGCGGAGGGCTCGGCATTATTTATTCAGACGAGCGTCCTCAAACGGCAGAACAATTTGCCAAGCAAATCCTTCCGCTTTTTCAGGGAAGAAAGTACAAGGTGATCCTCGAGCCTGGCCGGTTTATCGCCGGAAATAGCGGAATTTTGGTGACACGCGTGATTGACACCAAACAAACCAAAGCGAAACATTTCGCCATTGTGGATGCAGGAATGAATGATCTGATTCGCCCCGCACTTTACGGTTCACATCATGAAATTTGGCCTGTCCGTCAAACGAGAGCCGCAAAAAAAGTAATTTATGACGTGGTGGGCCCGATTTGCGAGAGCGGAGACTTTTTGGCCAAGAACCGGAAAGTTCAAGAACTTAAAGCCAATGATCTGATTGCCTTCGCCAGTGCGGGAGCCTACGGTTTTTCGATGGCTTCCAATTACAATGCGCGTCCGCGTGCGGCCGAAGTTTTGGTCCGCGGTTCGCGCTTTGAAGTGGTTCGTGCCCGAGAAACAAATCAAGATTTAGTTCGCGGCGAGCGGATTCCTAAGTGGGTTTGATATGACTAAGATTCCTTTCCATATCATGGCAGGTTCTGGGAATCGTTTTATCGTGATCGATAATCGGAACCGATTGATTGAAGACCCAAAGCAATTTGCAAAGAAAGAATGTAAATCCAAAGCCGTTGACGGGGTTTTATTGGTTGAGAAGCCGAAGGAAAAACAGACCGATTTTTTTATGAGAATTGTGAATTCGGATGGTTCCGAGGCGGAGGCTTGCGGCAACGGCTACCGTTGTGTCGGCCTTTATGCGCACGATCATTTACAATTTCCGAAGTTCATGCGCGCGGGAACTCTCGGAGGCCCCATTGAAATTAGTGTCAATTCACCGAGAGCGATTAAAGTGAAAATGGTTAATCCTACCGATTATCGGGAGCGAATCGAGATCACCCCCTCACCCCTCCCTCTCCCCCTCAGAGGGGGAGAGGGTAAGGGTGAGGGGGTTGCGTTTATCAATACCGGAGTCCCGCATGTGGTTATTTTCGCGGACGGACTTGATAAAATCGCTGTGGTGGAACTTGGGCGTACAATCAGATATGATAAGTCGTTTCAGCCGCAGGGAACGAATGTCAATTTTGTGGAAGTGACAGGAAACAATTCTTTGTCGGTGCGCACTTACGAGCGCGGAGTCGAAGACGAAACGCTTGCTTGCGGAACCGGCAGTGTGGCAGCCGCCATCATTGCAAATCTAAAAGGTTTTGTGGAAGCGCCGGTTGAAGTGCTTCCAAAAAGCGGCGAAAAATTAAAAATTTATTTTAACCGTTCGGGAAATGATATTACTCAAGTTTATTTGGAAGGGCCTGCGGAAGAAAAATCCAAAGGAGTTTTGGCTGTTTAGGAGAAAGCAATGGAACTGACGCGACAAAATCTGAAAGGTTCGATGGTAGCGCTTGTCACTCCTTTTCGAAAGGGGAAGGTTGACGAGCACGCACTCAGGCGGTTGCTTGATTTCCACCTTCAAAACAAGACTGATGTGATCGTTCCGTGCGGTACGACCGGTGAAACGAGCACGCTTTCTCACGAAGAACACAAAGGCGTTATCTCGTTTGTGATCGAATATGTGAATCACCGCGTGCCGGTGATTTGCGGGGCGGGATCCAATTCCACTTTGGAAGCGGTTCCTTTATTGCAACACGCAAAGGAGAAAGGCGCCGAAGGGGTTTTGGTCGTGACGCCTTATTACAATAAGCCGACGCAAGAAGGGCTTTTCCGCCATTATGAATTCTTAGCGAAAAAGGTAGATATCCCTATTGTGGTTTACAATGTGCCCGGACGGACGGGCATTTCCATTGCGCCTGAAACGGTCGCGCGGCTTTCGAAAATCCCCAATGTTATCGGAATCAAAGAGGCAAGCGGCAGTCTTGAACAGGCAAGCCGAATTATCTCGCTTTGCGATGTCACCGTTGTTTCTGGCGAAGACAGCTTAACCCTTCCGCTGCTTTCAGTGGGCGCGACCGGCGTCATTTCTGTTGTGGCCAATGTGGCTCCCAAGAAAGAACATGAAATGGTGGCCGCCTATTTGGAAGGAGCTTCTGAGCGGGCAAAAACGCTTCACTACGAACTTTTCGAACTTTCGAAGGTATTGTTTATTGAAACCAATCCCATTCCGGTTAAAACCGCCCTCGGCCTTATGGGAATGATTACGCCTGAGTTGAGGCTTCCGCTTTGTGAAATGAAATCCGAGAATCGAAAAGAACTCGCACGCGTCCTCAAAGAGTGCCGGCTTCTCAAATCCAAATGACTAAGTCAGCCGTTAAAATTATTGTCGCAGGCGCAGCGGGGCGGATGGGCCGCACGATTCTTGGCCTTGCCCACCGCGATCCCGAAATCCAGATTGGGGGAGCCTTCGAAAAAGCAGACAGCTTGGAGGTTGGCCGTGACGTGGGAGAATTAATTGGGACTCCTTTACTCCACGTTCCCGTTCATCCGGATATCAGAGAGTGTATTAAACTTGGAAACGTCGTCATTGATTTTACTCAGCCCGAAGCCGTTCCTCACCATTTGGAAGTTGCGCTCAAAAATAGACGCGGAATGGTTATCGGCACGACCGGGTTAAGCAGAACGACTCTGGATAAAATTCACGCCGCGGCGAAGAAAATCCCGATTGTTCAAGCGCCCAATATGAGCATCGGCGTTAATTTACTATTTCGCTTAGCTTCTTTAGTTGGCCAAGTGTTAGATGAACGCTACGATGTGGAAATTGTGGAAGAACATCACCAATACAAAAAAGATGCACCGAGCGGCACAGCATTGGAGCTCGGACGGATGATTGCGAAGGCAAGAAAGATTATTTTTGAACCTAATGTCACTTACAGCCGAAAAGGTTTAGTGGGAGTGCGCAAAAAGGGTACCATCGGAATTCACGCCGTGCGCGGCGGGGATGTGGTCGGGAATCATCAAGTCTCCTTTATTTCGGAGGGAGAACGCCTTGAGTTAGTCCATAAAGCTTCCTCGCGGGAAGCCTTTGCAAGCGGCGCACTCCTCGCGGCGAAATTTGTTGCGCGGAAGAAGGCCGGCTTTTACAATATGCAGCAAGTGCTTGGGCTTTAAATATAGGATTTGGGGACACTTTACTTAATTCTCTAGACTTACTTTAATTAAGTAAAGTGTCCCCAAATCTCACACAAAGGGCGCATGAAGAATCAAAACTTCAGAAAGCTGCCATCGCTCGTTTTAATTCTTTACTTCTTTTCTTTTCCTTTTAAACTTCTTTTTTCAGCTCCGCCCGATCCTTCCAAAGAACCTCAGGTCAATTATCTTTTCCGAGACACCTTCTACGCTTCCCCCTCGCTTAAACTCAAATACGACGTTTATGAAGCGAATGGTTTTCTTTTGATTCGCGAAAGCAAACGGGGAAGTAATACCGAGTTTTCGGTCGTGACCGGTTTTTCAGATCCGGTTTTAGAAGCGCGGATTTTAAAAAATATCCGAACCATTGAAGCTGCAAGCGCTTTTCTTGAGAAAAACACCAGAAAGATTTTTTTCGAACGGATTCCGATTAAGGAGCTCCCATTGATTGGAAAAGACGGCAAGCCCTGGCCTCGATTTTGGGTGGGTCAGCGCGCTTTCTCTTCTTTGGAAGGGGCCAAGGCGAAAATTATCGAAGCGAAATCCGCGATCGAAACGCAAGGCGGTGATTTTAATCGATCTCTTGAACTGATTACTGAGTTTTTCCCAGAAGAACCTGCTCCTACGCCTCAAGCAGTTCATGCCAATTATCTATCGGAAGAAGAACTGGCTCTTAAGATTTTAGATTGGCTCGATGTGGGCGAAAAAGATTATGGCGTGCTTTCCTTGGTCCCGGGACATGTGATTGGAGTGGCTCCGGGAGAACCCATTCTTTGGCAATCGTTTGGCGAAACCTCCTTTCGGTGGACCAATCTTGACCGCGCCGGCTTCAACGATCAAGTAGGTTACGTGACCAATCGCCTTGTTTTTAAAGGTCTTCGGTTCATTGGAGAACCCACCATCGATCCTTATGTGGAGGTAACGGTTCCGCTTGAATCTCAAGGGGCTGCTCATACCAAACGATTGGAATTGATCGGAGGTCTTGAGTACCGCCCCTTTGCGCGCGTTGATTACTTATACAATTTTAATATCGACGGCCTTTATGCGCTTCGGTTTGCTCGCAATTTCCGTTTTTACGTTCAGTATATGGAGCGGAAAAATATCACGGATGAAATTACGGGAAGCCCCGACACGGACCTTCGCGCAGGCGTGGACATTTTCTATGAATGGGGTGTGGATCTGGATCTTCCTTGGGCAGTTCACCCTCGGCCGGAAAAAGTTTCGGAGTGGATCCGCGAGTATGTATGGGGTGAATACTTTGGGAATTATCACTGGCGCGATACCAATTTTTCGTCGGTAGACGGCTACCATGCGTGGATTTACAATTCTTCACTCGTTCTCGGCGTTAAATGGCCTTCCATTCCGCTTCCCAGAAATCCGATTAATGACCAACTTCTGCTCATGCCTTATTTACGCCTTGAACACGTTACGACCCCGCGCCGTTCAGAACTTT
>JACQQO010000077.1 GCA_016206955.1 Candidatus Omnitrophota bacterium | reverse complement strand
GCATTGAAACGCGAGTTTCAGATACCCATCTCTGACGATTTCAGCTACAATACCCCTCAATCGATCGGAGGAAACATGAAAGCATTTTTTGTGGGAGTGCTAGTTCTCTTATTGGTAAGCCTTTTGTCGTTGGCGGGTATTTTGCTATTTCCTCTATTACTGTTGCTCGGGTTTTTCCTGCGATTAATTTTGGCGCTCGCGCTCATTCTTTTTTCCATTTGGCTGGTTGGAAAAATCACGCTTCTTTTGATTGAATTTTTATCCAAGAAGAAATAGTTTGAACCCGGCACTTTTGGAAATGTTCCGTTCGAATCGGCGGGCCGACCAATTCGCGCTCCGGAGCGCGAATTGATGATTTTCCGGACGTCCATAACATAAAATAGGACATTTGAAGAAGGAAAGGAAATCGTGATGGCTCAGAAAGTCTTGATCATCGAAGACGACAGCGACGTGGTGGAGTCTATCAAACTCCGCTTAGAAGCAGATCATTATGAAGTCGTGTCGGCGGCGAATGGAGAAGAAGGCCTGAAGGTGTTTGAGGCTCAAAAGCCCGACCTCATTCTTTTAGATGTCACGATGCCGGTGATGGATGGGCACACCTTTGTCAAAATCTTTAAATCCAAATACTCCTTGAGAGACGTGCCTATCATTGTGCTGACGGGCAAAGACGGCATGGAAGATGCGTTCCGTTTAGAGGGAGTGAGGAATTTTTTGACGAAGCCCTGCAATGCAGATGAGTTGCTTCAAAAAATTCAAGACAGTTTGAACCAAGCATAAAGAATATGATGACGGATCAAACCATTTTGAGTGGGAAGTTTGAGACCTATAAGGATAAAACACTTTACCCCACCCTGAGCGGATCGAACCGCCTATTCATTGAGCGGCTGAGCCTTGTCTACCGTTTTACATTTCAGGAGCTGCGCCAAGTTTCAGAGATCGCCCGCGATTTTGAAATGTGGCGTGAAACAAGTTTTTCTGAATTTTGGCAGCGGCTTGAACAGGAGCTTCCTTCCAATCTGATTGGCCGTGAGCGTAAAAAATTCCTCTTCAAAGAACTTTTACGCCAGGCCAGCGAAATGAAGGCTGCACCGAAATCGTATCCTTCTAATCCTTTGAGGCCTTCCAAAAGTGTGTCCCTTAGAATCACAAAAGAAGATTCCGACAAAAATATTTTTGGAAACTGTCCAGTTGCTTCTCCCAAAACCGTTTGCTGTAATTTGAAAACGATCGATGCGGTTGAAAATTGCGCCTTTGGATGCAGTTACTGCACGATCCAAACGTTTTACGGCGACCGTGTGGTTTTCGACGGCAAACTGAAAGAAAAACTTCAAAAGATTCAACTTGATTCCAACCGGTTTTATCACATCGGAACGGGACAATCTTCCGATTCACTTGTCTGGGGAAACCGCGAAGGGATTTTGGATGATTTGTGTGAATTTGCGCACGCAAATCCGAATATTTTGCTTGAATTCAAAACCAAATCCGACAACATTTCCTACTTTTTAGATCATGATGTGCCACATAACATCGTTTGCAGCTGGAGCTTAAATACAGACACCATCGTAGAAAATGAAGAACATTTTACCGCTTCTCTTTCGAAGAGACTAGAGGCCGCTCGAAAAACAGCCGATCGAGGAATTGCCGTTGCGTTTCATTTTCATCCGATTGTGTATTATGAGTGTTGGAAGGAAGAATATCAAAATTTGGCGGAGAGGGTACAGGCAATGTTTGAAACCGATGAGGTCCTCTTCATTTCTTTCGGTTCCGTTACGTTCATTAAACCTGTCATTCAGGAAATCAGAAAGCGCGGCGGATCGACCAAAATTCTCCAAATGGAAATGGTTCCCGATCCGCACGGCAAACTGACGTATCCCGACTCCATTAAGCTCGAACTTTTCCGAACAATGTGCGAAGCCTTCAAGCCGTGGCACGGTGCTGTTTATATGTATTTATGCATGGAACGCGCTTACTTTTGGGATGAAGTCTTCGGCTGGCATTACCCAACAAACGAAGAATTCGAGTCCGACTTCGGTACCAAAGTGATGCATAAGGTGAATTCTTGAATTTTCGTTTGACTTTTCAGGCATAATCCGTTACAAATACTCCACTTAACCTTCCTTTTGACCGCTTTTTCATGGTGAAGCGTAGTTCGTAGAGTAGAGGAGTTTTTTCTAGTGGGTGAGTGGATCGGCAAGGATCGCAAAGCGAGACGCTGCTACGGCTTCGATGAAATTGCGCTTGTCCCCGGTACAGTCACGATCAATCCCGATGAAGTCGATATCAGCTGGGAAATTAACGGCCGTAAATTTCCGATTCCGTTCCTCGCCTCGGCCATGGATGGCGTGGTCGATCCCAAATTTGCGATTGCCATGGGAAAAATGGGCTGCATCGCTGTTCTAAATCTCGAAGGAATTTATACCCGCTACGACGATTACGAACCGATTCTGGATGATATCTCCAAATCTTCTCCTGATAAAGCAACTGAACTTGTTCAAAAACTTTATCTCAAACCCATCAAAGAAAAACTAATCGCGAAGCGAATCCATGAGATTAAAAAAGCAAAAGTTCCCGTGGTTGTCAGTACGATTCCGCAGCACGCTGAAAAATTCGGAAAAATTGCCGAAGAAGCTGGCTGCGATATTTTCGTGATTCAATCAACGGTCACCACCGTCCGCCACATTTCAAAAGCGTATCAAGTTGTCGACTTAAAAAAAATCTGTAAACAGCTGAAGATGCCCGTCATTGTCGGCAACTCCGTCACTTATCAAGTTGCGCTTGAATTGATGGAAACCGGAGTGCGCGGTCTTTTAATT
>JACQQO010000080.1 GCA_016206955.1 Candidatus Omnitrophota bacterium | reverse complement strand
CATCTTCAAGACCTTGGTATTTAATAGGATTTCTTTAAACGCTTTGTCGGCATACGCTTTCACCGGACGGATCAAATCTGAATCGGATCCCATTAAAATAGAACTGAGTGCCTCCACAAGCACAATCTTGCTGCCCAAAGTGGCGTAAACCGTTCCCAATTCCATCCCAATATAGCCGCCGCCCACAATCAAAAGTTCCTTCGGAATTTCTTCGAGTTCCAAGGCTTCCGTGGAAGTCATGATTCTTTTGTTTCCCAAATCAAATGCCGATGGAAGTGCCGGCTTTGAACCAACGGCGATAATTGCTTTTTCGTACTGAATGAACTGCTGGCCTTTAGAAGTTTCGACGCGCAACGTGGATGAATCTTCAAAATGACCTCTTCCATATAAAACGTCTACCCCTCTGCGCTGAGCCAGTGAACCGATTCCTTGAGCCAATTTTTCCAAAATGGATTCTTTCCACGCGCACAATTTATCAAGCTCGATCTTGGGACTGCCAAATGAAATGCCCCGCTTTTTGGATTCGGCCGCTTCCGTAATCAATTTGGTGACATGAAGCAAAGCTTTGGAAGGAATACAGCCGTGATTTAAGCAGACACCACCAAGCCGCTTGTCTTGCTCTACCAAAATGACTTTTTTGCCTTTGTCGGCGGCGTAAAAAGCTGCGGCATATCCTCCGGGGCCTGCGCCTACGACAACGATTTCCGTTTGAGTCGGTTTCATTTTTGACCTATATTTTATGTCATCCCCGCGCATGCGGCCCTGCTTCTGAATTACGGGGACACTTTACTTAATTCAGGTTATCAAAGCTAATTAAGTAAAGTGTCCCCGTAATTCGCGTAATTCGAGAGAATGACAGTTAGATTTTGAGATCACTTTCTTCAAAATGTTCAAGCGCTTCAACCAGCTCCTGAACAAATCGTGCACCGTCTGCTCCATCAATAACTCGATGATCATACGAAAGAGCGATTGGAAGAATCGTCGCGGTTGTGATCTTTCCATTTTTTACAACCGGTTTTAAAACGCCCTGCCCCACTCCTAAGATGGCAACTTCAGGTTTATTAATAATCGGAGCAAAATGACTTCCGCCAATGCTTCCTAAATTTGAAATCGTAAATGTTCCACCTTGTACTTCTTCGAGGGTAACTTTTTTCTGTCTCGCTTTTTCCGACAATTCGGCCAGCTCAATCGAAAGTTCGAGTAAATTTTTTTGATCTACATTTTTGAGAACCGGAACAAGCAAGCCCTGTTCCGTATCGACGGCAATTCCGAAGTGATAATAATTCTTGTACACAATTTCATTTTTGGATTCATCCAAACTTGAATTGAATACGGGATATTTTTTTAACACCCGAATCACAGCCTTGAGAATCATGGCGGTGACTGTCAAGCGAGCGCCGCCTCGCTCGTATTCGGCCGTGTGAATCTTTCGAAGCTCTAAAAGCGAGGTGATATCAGCTTCCGCAAATTGGGTGACATGCGGAATGGTCGTCCATGATTCCTGCATTTTCTGACCAATGATGCGCCGAATGGAAGAAAGGGGCTTTCGGCTTACGGGTCCCCATTTTGAAAAATCAATACTGACGGCAGATTTTTGAGCTTTGGTTTCACTTCGGGCTTGACGAAGACCTTGAACGTAAGCCTTCAAATCTTCAATCGTAATTCTGCCGCCTCGTTCACTGCCGCGAATCTTCGTTAGGTCAATTCCGAGGTCTCTTGCCATTTTACGAACCGAGGGCGATGCCGGAGGCGGAAGACCCGCAGTTGGAAGCTGTTTTTCTTCGGCAGGAGGAGCGCTTGGAGTTGCACCGCTTCCGGCAAGTGTGACGACCGCCTGCCCGACGCGGACTTCCTCGCCTTCTTTGACGAGAATTTTCGCGACGGTTCCCGCATAAGGCGAAGGGATAGGCGCGGTGGCTTTGTTTGTTTCAAGCTCCAAAATGGTTTGGTCTTTTTTCACCGCGGCGCCTTCTGAGATCAGAATGCTCACGACCGTACCGGAATCCACGCCTTCAGCCAGAAATGGAATTTTAATTTGGATCATTTCACACGCAAATGGGATAAGCCTTTTCCGGATCTATTTTCAAATCTTTAATCGCTTTTTCAACTACTTCTTTTCCAACGATGCTTTTTTGCGATAGAGCGTACAAAGTTGCCACTACCGTCATCTCAGCGTCCACTTCGAAAAATCGCCTCAGATTTTCCCGCGTATCGCTTCGGCCAAATCCGTCTGTCCCAAGCACCATCAAACCGCCGGGGACCCACGGGGCAATTTGTTCCGCGACAATTTTCATGTAATCGGAAACTGACACAAATATTCCTTCTTCCTTTTGAAGAATTTCCTCGATATACGATTTTTTAGGTTCTGAGGTCGGATGAAGCATATTCCATCTTTTCGCCCGAAGCGCATCGGTACGGAGTTGCTTGTAACTCGTAATACTCCAAACGTCAACGGAAACGTCGTACTCTTCCTCTAAAATTTTTTGAGCTTTGAGTGCTTCGCGCAAAATGGGGCCGCTTCCAAAAAGATGGGCCTTGTATCTTTTATTTTTACTGCCGGCGCGAAACTTATAAAGTCCTTTCAAAATTCCTTCTTCAACTCCCTCCGGCATCGGCGGCATTTCGTAATTTTCGTTGTAAAGCGTGAGATAATAGAAAACGTCTTCGCCTCCTTCATACATGCGCCTCATACCATCCCGAATGATGATGGCAATTTCATATCCAAACGCCGGATCGTAGGCCACCAAATTTGGAATCGTGCTGGCTAAAAGATGGCTGTGGCCGTCTTCGTGCTGGAGGCCTTCACCATTGAGTGTCGTGCGGCCTGCCGTTGCACCCAGCAAAAAACCTTTTGCTTTGATATCGCCAGCCGCCCACATTAAATCTCCGATTCTTTGAAATCCGAACATGGAATAGTAAATGAAAAAGGGGATCGTATGAATATCTAAGTTTGCATAAGCCGTTCCTGCCGCGATGAAGGAAGACATCGATCCCGCTTCCGTAATTCCCTCCTCCAGAAGTTGCCCGTCCTTGGACTCTTGATAATATAAAAGTGACTCACGATCAACGGGCTCGTAAAGCTGGCCCTTCGAAGAATAAATTCCGATTTGCCGAAAGAGCGCATCCAAGCCAAAGGTCCTTGCCTCATCTGGAATAATGGGAACGATACACCTTCCGATTTCATCGTGGCGTAAAAGTTTCGTCAAGAGTCTAGCAAATGCCATCGTCGTAGAAACTTCTAACTGGCCGGAACCTTTTAAAAATTCGGCGAAATAATCCATGCTTGGAACTTGAAGCGGTTTTGCTCTAACTTT